>JBBIHZ010000071.1:4264-8562 GCA_037446735.1 Deltaproteobacteria bacterium | reverse complement strand
AATATCTATATTTAATTTTTTAACGCGATGCCATAAACTTCTTTGATTAATCCCTAATAATGATGCCGCCTTTACCTGTATGCCGCCGGATGCTTTTAATGCTTCGATAATTAATTCCTTTTCCATTATTAATAATCTTCCATCAAGATTAACTTTTTTATTTCCATTATCTAAATTACCGGACAAAATTAAATATTTCGCTCTAATATTTTCCGGCAGATGTTGTGGCTCAATCAAATCCTTATCCGTCAAAACGGCCGCCTGCTCCAAAACATTTCTTAATTCTCTTACGTTGCCAGGCCATTTATAGCCCATAAACATTTTAAGAGCCTCAGGTGATAGGGCAACTTTCTTATCTTGATGATCCAAAAAATAATTTGCCAGAAGCGGTATATCCTCTATCCTTTCCCGCAGCGCGGGCAAATTTATGGAAAAAACGTTAAGGCGAAAATATAAATCTTCCCTGAATGCGCCTTTTCTAATTAACTGAGGAAGGTCTTTGTTGGTCGCGGTGATTATCCTTACATCAACACTTATAGTATTGGCTCCGCCTACCCTTTCAAATTCTTTCTCCTGTAAAACGCGCAGAAGCTTCGCCTGCGTGTTCGGCGGCATATCGCCAATTTCATCCAAAAATATCGTGCCGCCGTGCGCCAATTCAAATTTCCCTTTTTTTTGCGCCAACGCTCCGGTAAAAGCTCCTTTTTCATGACCAAAAAATTCGCTTTCCAGCAATCCTTCCGGAATAGCCACACAATTTACTTTGATAAATGGTTTATTTTTCCGCAAGCTATGTTCATAAATGCTTTGCGCGATCAGTTCTTTTCCCGTGCCGCTTTCACCGGAAATGAGCACCGTGGAATCGGTAGGAGCGACTTTTGTTATTTGCGTAAACACATTGCGCATTATTTTGCTTGAACCGATAATATTGGGAAATAATTCTCTGCTTTCAACTGAACTTAAAATATTTGCGATGTTATCAAATGCTTGTTCTATTCTGCTTATATCATCGATTATTTTTACGGGATTTTCCGGAAGAACATTTTGTATTGCCGGTAAATCTTTTGTTTTTTTAAGAAATTTTTCAATCGGTTTTAAAAATAAATTAATCATGAAAAAACTTGCCAAAAAAGTAAGCAGCCCAATTAACAGGAAAAGCCCGGCGTAATTAAAATTACCCGTGGGATTATTGCGATAAAAATTTGCCGATAACTGACATGCCAAAACAATACCAACAAGAGATATCCCTGAATAAATTAGTGGAATTAAAATTTTTAGGTTTATGTAGTATTTTTTTTCTATCATTCGTTTTTAATGCCCTCTGGCCATTTGCGTAAGATCCCACATGGGCATAAAAATCGCGAGAGCAAAGAAACCGACCACTGCCGCGAGCCCGACAATTAAAATGGGGCCAATAGCGTCTGACAGGCCTTTGACCGCATATTCGACTTCGTCATCATAATGTTTGGTAATTTCACGCAGCATTTCGTCGAGATTTCCCGATTCCTCGCCAATCGCAATCATATCGACAACCATTGGCGTAAAATACCTGGAAGTCTTCAAAGGCGCGGATATTCCCTCTCCTTCCTCTATTCGTTCGCGCAGATTCTCGAAAGAACGGGCGATGGCTTCATTTCCTATCGTTTCCGATAGAATTGTCAGCGACTGCATTACCGGGACGCCGCTGGTATGCAAGATGGCAAAGATGCTGGCAAAACGGGAAAGCGCCGCTTTTTTAAATAAGGGGCCTAAAATGGGAAGCTCCAGGAAAAATGAATCCCGCGCAAATTTGCCCTGTGGTGTTTTGAAATAAGCAGTCAAAGCTGCAACAATAATAATAATGAATCCCAACAGTAAATACCAATAATTAACCAATAATTTGTGCAGCATTACGGCAATCTGTGTCGGCCAAGGCAAAGCAAGCCCTGTTCTGCTGAAAAGAGATACAAATTGAGGGACGACAACTGTTAAAAGAATGACAAAAGCGATGCTAAGCGCCACTATAACGATTATTGGATAACGCAGCGCTGATTTGATATCCGATTTAACTTTATTTTCATGCTCGATTATATAAATCAATCTTTCCAGCACGCTGGGCACGCTGCCGCTCATCTCTCCCGCCCGGATCATCGCGCAGTAAAGCGGCGAGAAAATGTTTGGGAATTTCTGCATGGCTTCCGAAAGTGTCGAGCCCTGACGGATATCAATAATAATTTTCGCGATTGCTTTTTTAAGCGCGCTGCTTTCCGTCTGTGTTTCCAATACCTGCAAAAGCCTCAATATCGGCACGCCCGCGTTCATCATCGAGCGAAACTGTTTGGTAAATATAATAAGGTCATTTACTGTAATTTTGCTAAAAAGCGCTGTTACACCGGATAAGGCGCCGCCGGATGACATTTCATCTTGCAAATTAATTTTTTCCGGAATCAGGCCGCGCGCCACCAGCAAAGAGGTCGCCTCTTCAATAGTGGCGGCATCAATAGTGCCGTTTACTTTATTACCGTTTTCATTAATTGCTTTATAACTGAATATCGGCATCAAATAGTCCCTTTAGCTAGGTCATTACGGCCGAGGCGGCTTCTTCCAGCGTGGTTATGCCATGCATTACTTTATGCGCCGCGTCTTCCCTGAGGGTGCGCAGCCGTCCTGATTCCAACGCGGTACGCGTTATTTCCTGGCTGGATTTGCGTTTCAGAATCATATCCTGCACCAGATCATCGTTAACCAGCACTTCAAAAAGTCCCGTTCTTCCCTTATATCCGGTATTTTTGCATTGATAACAGCCCTTCCCGCGCTGAAATACGGCCACTTTCGCTTCCGCGGCCGATATGCCGAAGGACGCGAGCGCCTTTTCCGGCGGCTTGTAAGTTTCTTTACAATACGGACAAACAGTGCGCACCAACCTCTGCGCGAAAGAAACCAGCATTACGGAAGAAATCAGAAACGGTTCTATGCCCATATCAATGAATCTGGTGATCGCGCCGGCGGCGTCATTTGTGTGCACGGTGCTCAAAACCCTGTGTCCGGTCTGGGCGGCCTGCACTGATATCGCCGCTGTTTCCGCGTCGCGGATTTCTCCCACCATGATTACGTCCGGATCCTGCCTTAAAATGGAACGTAGCCCGCTGGCAAAAGTCATTCCCGCTTTGCGGTTAAGCTGCGCCTGGCGGATATTGTTGACGCGGTATTCAACCGGGTCTTCCAGCGTAATGATATTGATATCCGGTTTGTTTATTAAGTTCAAAATTGCGTAAAGGCTGGTGCTTTTGCCGCTGCCCGTTGGACCCGTACTGAGAATCATGCCGTAGGGTTTCATGCTCATGGTTTCGATTTTGGCCATATCCTCGGCGACCATGCCCAGACGATCCAAGGTATAAATACCGCCGGCCATATCGAGAAGGCGCAAAACCAGATTCTCGCCATAAATTGTAGGTATGGAAGAAACTCTGACGTTGATTTCCTTTTTTTCCAGCTTCAACGTAAAGCGCCCGTCCTGTGGAATGCGCGAAATTGTGATATCCATGTTCGCCAGAATTTTTATCCGGGCGATAATCGGCAGAAACAACGACTTAGGGGGAGAAGGAACATCCAGAAGTTTTCCGTCAATACGGAAACGAAGCTGCACCGTGTTTTGCTGGGGACTGATATGAATGTCACTGGCGCCATCGCGTATGGCCTGGGCGAAAATCGAATTAACCAGCCTGATTACCGGCGCCTCTCCCGCCATATCCTGCAGGGTGGATATCTGCACTTCTTCTTTCGGCTGTTCCTCTTCGGTGATGCCTCCTTCGCCTATTTCCATCGTCTCCATCAGTCCGCCCAGGCCGGATTGCATGCCGTAAATACTATTGATGATTTGGTTCACTTCTCTTTCCGTGCAGATGACCGGTTCCACTTCAGCGTTGGCGGTCACTTCGATCGAATCAAGCGTATTGATATCCAGCGGGTCGACAATGGCTACGCTCAGCAGTCGTCCCTTCTTCTTCAAAGGAGCAACCTGATATTTTTGCGCCATTTCTATAGGTATGTAATTAACCAAAGACACATCAAGCGGATAGTTATCGGGATGATATTTGGTAATTCCCAACTGCTGACTCAAAAGATCAATTATCTGCTGCTCGTTGACCATACTCATGCGGGTCAGATACTGGCCGAGCTTCAACCCGGCTTTTTTCTGCTCGATTAACGCCTGCTTGAGTTTTTCTTCAGATAAAAGACCGGCTTCCACCAGCATTTCACCCAAACGTTTTTTGGTTTTCATTTAACCTCCCGAAAAACAGGATCAACTGCGCAAAGTC
>JBBIHZ010000071.1:0-4249 GCA_037446735.1 Deltaproteobacteria bacterium | reverse complement strand
AACAACAGGCGAAACGATCTTCGCTTTTTGAGCCAATTGCCTAGGCAATTTATTAAGCGCCGTCTGTGCCTCCTCCACCGTATTGAAATTTCTATCCATAACCACGGCAAATTTGACCAGGTTTTCTTTTCTATCCCAATAGGGGGAAAACATCAGATAAGGGGCGTTCTGGTAACGATGCTCCAGATAAAAATCGTAAATTGTTTCAATATTTGTTCCTTCCGCGAAAACCAGCGCAACCTTTCCTTCTTTGAACGGGCTTTTCTCCGCGGGAATTGAGGGCAAAGTGATGAAATAGCCCTCTTCAATTTTATCGCGGTGCTTTATCTGGGGATTAACCCTGACTACTTCATCGATAATTTCATAGCCGGTTTCACCATAAATATTATACAACGTCCACCAGAGATTCATTCCTTTTTTTATTTTCAGCACCCCCAGATAGGCGGGCATTTTTGACTCCTGCGGTTTCTGAATTTCCGGCGGCGTCGGTATATTTTGCGAAGCAGCAACTTCAGTGTTTTCTTGCATAATGGGCGTGCTGGCCTTTTTGTTTTCGGCAACGGCATATGATATTTTTGCTTTTTCCGTATTCAAAGGATCGTTTTTATACTCGGAGATAATCGCCTTTACGGGCAAAATCAGGGCCAAAACCAAAACCACACTAAACGCCGACCATTTCAGTTTTCTGACAAATGGCGCGGCCATATCGTTTACGCAACTACGCGCCAAAAACCAACCCGCCTTGTGCCGATTGCGGATAATCATTTTAAGGATTACCTCGTGACAAAGCGTCACGACCTTTCTCGGATAGCCGCCGGTTGCCAGATATATCGCCACATAAGCCGCATAGCTGAAAACAGGAGGCGCGATTTCGAAATTGCGGGCGACAGCCAGGCGATACTTGATCATCGCCTGCATCTGTTTGAAATTAAGCGGTTTCAAATAATAAAAAACGTTAATCCGGTCTGCAAGATTAGGCCGTTTGGCAAGAATTGTCTGCAATTCCTTTTGCGCGAAAATGATTATCTGCAGGAGTTTGAAATCGTTTGTTTCATAATTCAGGAATTCCCGCAGGATTTCCAGGCAGTCCCCGGAAATTTTTTGTCCCTCATCAATTACCAGAACGACGATTTTATCTTCATCCACGCCCTTGATAAAAAGATAATTTTTTATCTTTTCTTTGAGCTGCCATTCACTTTGTTCATACCGCGCGTCTTCAATGCCCAGCATCGCGCAAATTGTCTGTAAAAATTCAACAGCGCTATCAAAGGATGGATCAAGTAAAAGATGCGTCTCAATTTCCGTGGGCTCCGCTACCGTAGGCGACAGGTTCTGAAGCAGTTTCCGGCAAAGGGTAGTTTTTCCCGTGCCGATATCGCCGATGACCACATTGAGTCCGCGGCGCAGTCTTACCGAAAGCTCCAACTTCTGCAGGCATTCCGTGTGCTGCGGCGAAGAAAAAAGAAATTCCGGCTCCGGCGAATTGGAAAACGGCTCTTTTTTAAAGTTAAGAATATTGTAATATTCCATTTTTTCTAACTTCTTTTATGCTGCGCTTATCGTGTTTATTTGCTTTCCGGTTTTATCTGCTCGGACGAAGCTGTGTTATTTTGCGGCATGTTAACCTTGTTGTTATCGGGTGCGGCAGCCGCTGCCTCTTCCGTCTTCAGCGCGGCCTGTAAAATGTGTGGCGTGATGAAAATAAGCACTTCCTCCATAGCTTCGCTTTTGCTGTCCGCTTTAAAAAGGTAACCCAGCACGGGAATATCCTTAAACAGAGGCCAACCGGCGTCTCCGTCCGCGATGCGCTGCTTGGTCAGGCCGGAAATGACAATTGTTTCTCCGTCTTCCACAATCAAAACCGTTTCCGTCTGTTTCTTAATGATGAACGGATTGCCTTCCACATTGCGCAGCGGATCTACTTCATCTTTTTTTACCAGAATCGTCATTTTTAAATTCTTGCCGTCAATGACGTGCGGCGTGATTTCCAGACGCAGGACAACATCTTCAAATTTAACCGTTCTTGTTTCTCGGCCGCTGGAATCGATTTCTCTGGTGACATAAGGTACTCTTTCGCCGTTTTCGGTATAGGCCTTTTGATTATCCAGCGTGGTAATCGACGGGCTGGAAAGAATATTCAGCTTGTTGTCTTTCTGCAGCGCCTGTAGCTGAATTTCGAGTAAATTGCCGCCTATCTTGCCGATAATCAGCCCCAAAGAACCAGCCCCGGCGGCCTGCGCGATATTGGCGATAGGAAAACTACCGGCAAAACCCTGGCCGCCTATGCCTTTTGCCCCCGTACCCTGGGTAGGCATGTATGCCCCGGTGAGCGGATCACCTGTTCCCTGCGTGCCTCCCGGCGTAACGTATAATTCACCTTTCTTATACATGCCGCCCCAGAGAATTCCCAGATCGCGCGCGACGTTTTTGGTGGTTTCCACGATGTTGGCTTTGATTAAAATCTGCGGCGTAGGTTTATCGATTTGTTCAATGATGCCCAGCATGCGCACCAGGTCTTCATGAATGGCGGAAATAACCAGTGAATTGGAGTGCTCATCAAGCCGGATCGAACCGCGCGGCTTTCCGTCCTTATCCTTGGTTAAAAACTCCTGGAGTGTTTCCGTCAGTTTTTTCGCGTTGGCAAAATTAACTTTTATCACCACAGGCTGCAGGAGCGGCTCCACCCAACTGATATCGCGCAGCTGAACTTTTCTTCTTAAGTCCTTTTCAATATCATCTACAGTCTTGACCAGCAAAACCTCGCCTTCCCAGACATAAGTCAGAGCGTGCGTGCGCAAAAGACCGGTGAACGCCTGATCCCACGGCACGCCGCGGAAATCAACGCTGATTTCTCCCTGCAGATCATTTTTTACCAGCATATTCAGATCGACCGATTTGGCCATGGCGCGCAACACGGAACGCAGCTCCGCCTGACGCATGGTAAGATTAATCGGTTTGGTGGGCAATCTGCGAATTCCCGCCTGGCTTAACGCCGCGGATGATTCCGTTTTGGGAGCGATGGTATCAACATCAAGTTTACGCGTTTCAGCGACAGGAGAATGCCCCTGTGAAGTATCCGCCATTGTCGACCACTTTTCGAAAAAAGGATCTTTTTTATTGCTTGTGGCGCAACCGAATAAAAAACCCAGGGCAACAAAAGCGGCTACCGCTGGAATCAATCTTTTTTTAAAGACAAAGCATTTCAAGATAAAAACCTCCAATGCTGATTTTATTCCTGTATGGGAATCTCGATTTCGTTTCCCGTGTTTCTATTAACAATCAGAACCCGGGAAGGACTGATACTCTTCAGGAAAAATCCCTCCATTTCCAATTGCTCTCCTTCGCGATATTCATAACCGTTGATCACAGCCAGCCTTTTTTTGCCGGAATCAACGTATCCAGAATAAATTATTTTTGCCCCCGCGCGGCCCGTGCCGTCTTTGGCCGCCCATTCTTTGAAAGCCTGTCTTTCCCAGAAAGGATTTCTTTCCCAGTTAGCTTCCGCTTTATTAATGACATGCGCGTCAACACCCGCGACAATGTCCTTGATCAGGTCTCCCTGCAGGTCGCTGACAAAGGCATCAATTTTTGCCGGCTCGGCGGCAGCTTTGGTTTTTTTTGCCGCGGGACCGGCAACGACAAGCTCGTATATCGCGTATAAAACGAACAGTGTCGCGATAGATAATATGATAATCTGTCTTTTATTTAATTTGGCCATAAATCAATTTCCTATGCGCCTACCGCCAGCCAGATTTTAATTTTCATCTCCATGGTATAAGTAAGCTGCTCCAGAGAAACTTCCTCAATTTTTTCCAGATAGGTAATTTCGCCCAGCCCAAGCAGTAAATTCCGGAAATTGGTGAAATCGCCCCGCACCACGGCGGTTTGTAGCAAAAAGGGCGGATTGCCGTTTAGTTTGCTCAAATCAGGCGTGATGGAAACCAGACGCAGGCCGGATTTTTCCGCAAGCGCCTTGAAAACATCGGGGAATGTTCCCGCTTCTTCGCGCGATACAGGCTTGCGCGCCGGATTGGGCAGAACCGGATCTTTTTTTTCTTTCATCGCCTTGGTCAAAGTCAGATAGATGGGCCCGAGATCCTTTTGCGCCGCAAGCTGATCTTCCATTTTCTTGATTTCACGCGAAGTGTTGGCGTTTATCTTATAGAGCGGAAATACGCCCGCCAAAACAATAAGCAAAATAATTCCGCCGCAGACAAACAGATACCAAATACTTTTTTCAGGAACATCA
>JBBIHZ010000070.1:3286-8700 GCA_037446735.1 Deltaproteobacteria bacterium | reverse complement strand
AGACTGACTGCCAATACCTTAATAAAACTGTATGGGAAGATGGTAACTTTTACAGCTCAGGTATGGGTTTCCGAAACTGATTTTCCGCCGCTGACAAATATCGAAACTTTTCTTGACTGGTATGGCATGGACGATGCCCAGATACGCGCATACTGGGAAGAGATTATGCGCAAGGAATTTAATTATCAGCCGCTGAAATCGGCAAACTTTTTTCCGCTGGATACGGAAACAGAAATCGGCGGCGTCCGCGTGGAGGCGATTGCCACGCCGGGGCACACGCCGGGGCATCTGTCTTTTTTCTTTCCGGAGGAGGAGGCGCTTTTTATCGGCGATTATGATTTGACGCCTTTCGGCCCCTGGTACGGTGATGCCGCATCGAGCATCGAGGAAACAATTAACTCCGTCCGCAAGCTGAAAAAGATTCCGGCCAAAATATGGATTGCCTGCCATGAAAAAGGCCTGTTTGAGGAAAAGCCGGGCAAGCTTTGGGATGACTACGAAAATATTATTTATGCGCGGGAGGAGAAAATCTTTAATTTTATCTCAAAAAAACCTTCGACATTGGAAGAAATATCCGCCGCCTGGTTCATTTACGGCAAACCCAGACAGCCGCTGGAGTTTTTTGAGCCCAATGAGCGCGTGCTGGTAAAAAAACATCTGGAGCGCCTGCAGAGAAACGGCATTATAACGAAAGAAGGAGTTAAATATCGGAAAAAATAACAATCTTTTGATAACAAAATTTATCGGGCTTGATAAAACAGAGAAACCTTTGCATATTTATTTGTCATCGCGAGAACGTAAGGACGAAGCGATCTCATGTAATTGAAAAAAGATTGCCGCGGCGGCCGATGCCGCCTCGCAACGGCTACGCCGGATTGCTTCACCCCGATAAATCGGGGTTCGCAATGACAGCAAAAAAGGCAGGGTCATCAAATATTCGGAGGAAGTTAATGTACTGGGAAAAAGAAGTGGAAAAGATAGGCCTCGCAAAGCTGAAGAAATTGCAGCTTGCCGCGCTGAAAAAAACGATAAATAGAGCGCGCAAATCGCCCTATTATGAAAAACTGTTTAAAGAAAAAAAATTAAACGCGGCGGGAGTAAAATCAGCCAGCGATATACAAAAGTTTCCGTTTACCACGAAAGACGATCTGCGCGAGCACTGGCCCTACGGTTTTATCGCCGTGCCTAAAGAAAAACTGGTGCGCATGCATTCTTCTTCGGGAACCACCGGACGAGCAACTGTAGTTTTCCACACAATTAGAGATATTGCTGTTTGGACAAATCTTCTGGCGCGCTGCATGTACATGGCGGGGATGCGCCAGAGCGACGTTTTTCAGAATATGATGACTTACGGGCTTTTCACCGGCGGCTTAGGTTTCCACTACGGGGCGGAAAAAATCGGTGCGCTTATCATTCCCGCGGGCGCGGGCAATTCCAAGCGCCAGATTCAGCTCATGCGCGACTTCTCCACGACGGTTGTGCATGTCATTCCCAGCTACGCGTTGCATCTCTCCACCGTTTTTGCCGAGCTTAATCTTGATCCGCGCCGCGATACCAAAGTCAGAATTGCTTTTTTGGGCGCGGAACCACACACGGAAAAAATGCGCGGAAAAATCGAAGAAATCTACGGCTATAAAGCGTTTAATTCCTATGGTCTTTCGGAAATGAACGGGCCGGGCGTGGCTTTTGAGTGCCCCGAGCAAAACGGCATGCACATCTGGGAGGACAGTTTTCTGGTGGAAATAGTCAATCCAAAGACGCTGAGGCCGGTGGCTGATGGAGAAGAAGGCGAGCTGGTGATGACTTCGCTGCAGCGTGAAGGCATGCCGCTGATCCGCTATCGCACCAAGGATCTGACCAGAATCATTCCGGGTAAATGCCCCTGCGGGAGAACGCATCGACGCATAGAGAGAATCAAAGGCAGAACGGACGATATGCTCATTCTCAAGGGCGTCAATATCTATCCCATGCAGGTGGAAAAGAAACTGATGGAGATAGAAGGCGTGGGGACGAATTTTCTGATTATTCTCGAGCGTGAAGGTTTCAATGATAATATGATGGTCAAGGTGGAGGTGGATGGAAAGTATTTTTCCGGCGATATGAAGCAGTTGGAAGGGTTGCGCAGGAAAATCGCGGAAGAACTGAAAAGCGAGATTCTGATTACGCCGAAAGTAGATTTGGTGGAGCCGGACAGTATTCCCAAAGGGGAAGGAAAAGCCATCCGCGTGATCGATAACAGAAAAGATTAATTTTAAAAAACACAAAGGAGAAAAATCATGATTGCCTATCAGCTTTCCATTTTCGCGGAAAACAAGCCGGGGAAGCTCGCGGCGGTAACCGGCGTTTTAAGCAAGGAAAAAATAAATATCCGCGCCACGACGATTGCCACCGCGGATACCTTTGGCGTGGTCAATCTGATTGTGGATGATCCGAAGCGCGCCGAAGCGGCTCTGTCCAAGGCAGGCATGACCGTTCATTTGCGCGAGGTGCTGGCTGTTTTAATTCCGGATAAACCGGGCGGGCTGGATGCTCTCACGCAATTGCTGTATAAAGAAAAGATAAACGTTAATAATGCTTACGGTTTTGTGCTGGAAGGCTCCAAAAGCGCGGTATTTGTCGTCGATGTCGACCAGATGGAGAAAACGGAAAAACTTCTGGAGGCAAACGGATTCAAGACGCTGGACACGAAAACGCTTTCTGCCATGTAGCAAAGAAGGAGGGCAAAATGGCCCATCAGGATAAAGGGAAATATTTTGAAAAACATCCCAAAGATTCTCAGGTAGATGAAAACTTGAAAAGAGAAATTCTCGCGCAGACGCAGGACAATAATATTGCCTGCAAAAAAGCTGAAGAGATTGCCGGCAAAAAAGGTATGGCCATTGGAGATGTCGGCAAAGCCATTGATATTTTGAATATTAATATTGTCGAATGTCAACTGGGGCTTTTCGGTTACGGCGATACGAAAAAAATTGTCCAGCCGGCAAAAGAGGTAGCCGCGGAATTGAAAACAAAGATAGAGCAGGCGCTGCAAAACGGAAAGCTTCCCTGCGCGTCCGCCTGGAAAATAGCCGAGTATTTAAAGATTCCCCGGATGAGAGTTTGCGCCGCCTGTGAAGCACTGAAAATAAAAATCAAACCCTGCCAGTTGGGAGCTTTTTAAATTAGCGATCTTTCCCGATTGGCAATGGGGATTTAGTAATGTGGCCAGGGAGCTTTCAATGATCGCAACACTTATATTAGCGTGTTCCATCGCCGTTCAGCTCGCAGCGGCAATTATGGCCTTCAGGCTTATTCGCCTTACAGGCAAAAGTCTGGCATGGAGCTTAATATCTGTCGCCCTGATCTTAATGGCCATAAGGCGCATTATCCCTCTATACCACTTAATTATAGGAGACCAGTCTATAACGCCAAACGTTTTCAATGAGCTTATCGGCCTTGCCTTATCATGCTTGATGTTGCTTGGCATTGTGCTGATCGCTCCGCTTTTCATGTCAGTCAAACAATCTGAAAAAGAGTTGAGCAAGCATCGCGACAATTTAGAGGATGAGTTCCGTCAATTATTCAATAAAATGCCCAGCGGTGTGGCGATTTACGAAGCCGTCAGGAATGGCGAAGATTTCATTTTTAAAGATTTTAACCTCGCTGCCGAGAAAATAGACGGCATAGCCCGAGAAGCTGTCGTCGGCAAAAGCGTGTTGGAGATATTCCCCGGCATAAAGGATTTCGGTCTATTCGATCTCTTTCAAAAGGTCTGGCGCACCGGTAAAAGTCAGCATTTTCCGATTACCCAATATACTGACAACAGGATAAGCGGTTGGCGTGATAATTATGTTTATAAATTGCCTTCAGATGAAATCGTCGCTATCTACGATGACGTAACTGAAGAGAAAAAAGCAGAAGACACAATCAAACAATTAGCCAAAGACTGGCAGACAACTTTTGACTCTATTTCTGATTTAGTTTCGATTCAAGATACTGATTTCAAGCTCGTCAGGGTCAATAAATCTTATGCTGATACCTTTAAAATGAAACCGGAAGAGCTGATTGGCAGGCGCTGTTACGAAGTAGTGCACAAAACGTCCTGCCATATTGAAAATTGCCCACACGAACAGGCGCTGGAAACAAAATTGGCTGTTACAAGAGAAATATTCGAACCGCACCTTGACACTTACCTCGAAGTATCCTGTTCGCCTATCTTCAATGATGCTGGTGAACTCCAGGGCACCATTCACATAGCCAAGGATATCTCTGCGCGAAAAGAGAATGAACAAGTGCTTGCCTATGCGGAGGCGAGATACCGAAAAATACTGGAGGAAATCCAGGATTCATATATGGAATCAGACATAGCCGGCAATTTTACCCTGGTTAATAATGCCGCCTGCCGTCACCTTGGTTATACGATGGAGGAGCTTATCGGAAAACACTTCAGCATTATCACCGCGGGGAAAGAGGATGAAGCGGCCGTCTTTGCCGCCTACAACGAAATTTTCAAAACAGGACTACCGCACGATGGGTTAGTTTTTAAGGCCAAGCGCAAGGATGGCAGCACCGGATTTGTAGAAGCATCTATTTCCCTTGCAAGGGACAAGCAAGGCAAACAAATTGGATTTCGCAGCGTGGGCCGCGACATCACCGAACGTAAGGAGTGGGAACAAAAGTTAGAAGCACTGGCCATGCATGATTCCTTGACGGGCCTGCCTAACAGGAGATTACTAAATGACCGCTTTAATATGGCTCTGACAAACGCGCAACGCAACAAAAAAAGATTGGCGATAATGTCTATTGACCTGGACAAATTTAAAATCATTAACGACACGCTTGGTCACGATACGGGGGACAAGCTATTGATTGCCGTTGCCGACCGCCTGACAGGCGCTCTGCGTAAGAGCGATACAATCGCCCGTATAGGCGGGGATGAGTTTGTTCTGCTTTTGGGGGAAGTTGAGCAGAAAGATTCCGCCGTTACAGTCGCGCAAAAACTTCTGGAATATTTCCGGCAGCCATTTACGATTGACGCGCATATTCTCAAGGTTACTCTCAGCATAGGCATCGCACTATTTCCGGATGACGGTAAAGATATTGAATCACTCCTGAAGGCTTCAGACAAAGCGCTTTACGCCGCCAAGGAAAAAGGCCGTGACAGATTTGCGCTTGACAAATAAAAATGTAAGAGGCCGGACTTGACATCTGGATAGAAAAGTTGGTCAGTACTCTCCGGGTTGTTTAGCTATATGTAAAAGCAACACGGTCATTTTCCTAAGGCTTAATTTTTAAGTAGTTCTCCAGCAGTTTAATCATTAAAGCGGCGTTTTGACGCGTGCCTTCCAGTATTTCTTCCAGGCTTAAAGGTTTTTCCAGCAGTCCGTGGCCGTAATTGTCCACGGAGCAGGCGCTGGCGTAAGGTATGCCCAGCT
>JBBIHZ010000070.1:2917-3276 GCA_037446735.1 Deltaproteobacteria bacterium | reverse complement strand
GGCCATCGTCATGCCGACAATATCGGCAAAGTTGGACATCATTTTTATCTCCGCCTTTGTTTCCAGCCGCGGCCCATGCGTCTGCCAGTAAATCGCTTTTTCTACCACTTCAAGAGCGCAGTTTTTGGCTGCCTTGATTAGTTTCCGTCGTACATTTTCATTAAGGCCGGGGGTTATATGCACCACGCTGTCCTGAAAGATGGTCGGTGTGGCGGTAAGCGTGATGAAGTCGTCGGGAATGACAATCGTGCCGGGGAATAACTCCTTTTTTAAGGAGCCGGTGGAGTTGATTCCCACGATTTCGGCAACGCCCGCGTCTTTTAGCGCGATTAAATTGGCGCGATGATTGACCATATGGG
>JBBIHZ010000070.1:0-2898 GCA_037446735.1 Deltaproteobacteria bacterium | reverse complement strand
TGCCGTGGCGCAAAACAATAGCTATTTCCTCTGTATGATAAATCTGCGCCTCGCCGAATTCGGTTTTTATCTTTTCCGGCCGGGCGTTCTTCAAAAGATCGCTTCTTTCCATGACGAGCGTTGTGGAAATGACACCGATGAGACTCATATAACCCCCTTTAATTATTAAGTTCATAGCAAATTAACGTTGCCTCGTCAAAGCTGTAAATGGATCAGGCAAATAGCCATTGACTTCTTTGACGTGGTTGTGCCATATAGCGCGGTAACATCAGAAATATTCCAAGAGGTTGACTTCATGAGCAGTGATTTTGTCGGCACGGCGACCGACGCCAATTTTGAGGGCGAAGTTTTAAAAAGTGAAAAACCGGTGCTGATTGATTTTTGGGCGCCGTGGTGCGGCCCCTGCAAAGCCATCAGCCCTATCGTGGAAGAACTCGCCGGTCAGCTCAAAGACAGCGTGAAAACAATGAAATTGAATGTTGACGATAATCAAAGTATCGCCGTCAAGTACGGCGTGCGCAGCATTCCCACCCTGATTCTTTTCAAAGAAGGCAAGGCCGTTGAAACTCTTATCGGCCTAGTGCCCAAAGAAAAAATCGAGGCCATGGTCAAAAAAAATCTGTAAAATTAACGTAAGCCGATAAGGAATAAATATGTCTTTAAAAACATTTCGTGCCCATTCCCGCGCCAGGATAATTTTAACCTCTTTGCTGCTTCTGGTTTTTCTCAGCGGTTGCCAGATTTCCTTTTCCAATCTGTTCGGCAGCAAGCCGCGGTTTAGCTCCAACCCGGAAGGGCTTTACGCCAACGGCGCGTACGAGTTCAGCAAAAAGAACTATGAAAAATCCCGCCAGTATTTCTCGCGTGTCAAAGAGGAATATCCGTTGCACGAAATGGCGATTCTGGCGAGAATCGGCATCGCGGATTCATATTTCAGCCAGAAAAAATACGCGGAGGCGGAAGGCGAATACGGAGAATTTATTGTTTTTCACCCCACCAATGAAAATGTTCCTTACGCTCAATACCAGATCGGCATGTGCCATTACAACCAGATAGGGGATATTGACCGCGACCAGACCTACACGATAAAGGCAAGAAGAGAATTTGAAAAGCTCGTGGCGCGTTATCCGGAAAGCAAATTTTCCATCATGGCCGAAAAAATGATCCGTGACTGCAAGCAGAAACTGGCGGAGAACGAATTTTATGTCGGCCAGTTTTATTTCAAGCAGAAGAAATATCAGGCCGCGCTGATGCGTTTTGAGACAATAGAAAGGGAATACGCCAACGTCGGCCTTGATTATAAAGTTGCCTATTTCATCAACGAAACAAAATCGAGAATCGCCCAGGAAGAAAAAGTGGAGAAATTACGCCAGGAAAAAATAAACAAGGAAAAACAGGAAAAAACCAGGTCGGCGAAAAATTAATTCACTCCCTGCGCGGCGAAAGTAAATATATCTAGCCCGCTTTATCCCAATTTTAATATTTTCACGATTTTCTGCCGGTCTTTTTCCGGCTCGGCGGAAGTGTCTATCTTGAAGTGGATATCCGGCGGAAATTCATCAACGGCGTCAAAATCTTCCTTTTGCTGATGGAATATTTCCCAGCGCCCGTCTGAGATGTTGTCGTTTTCCCGCGCTCTTTTATCCAGTCTTTTCTTGGTTACCTCATCGGGGCAGACGCATTCAATAAGGTAAAACGGCACGCCCAGCTCCCGCGCCAAAGCATATGCTTTTTTTCTTTCTTTGCGCTTTTTAAAAGACGCGTCGATGATTACCGGTTTTCCCTGCCGCAGGTACCCTGCGGCAATATCATAAACTTTATCATAGGTAAGACGCGAAGACTTCTCGGAATAAATGCCTTGGCCGAAATTTTCTTTTCGGGACTGTGTGGGTGCGATGTTGAGCATTTCCTTGCGTAGCAGATCGGTACGGATAACCTGCGCGCCCAGGGTTTTAGCCAGCGTGCGCGCCTGATAGCTTTTTCCGGAGCCCATGAGGCCGGCGGTTAAAATTAAAACTGGTTTTTCCAGGCGGGCGGCGTAATTGTAGGA
The DNA here is from genome assembly GCA_037446735.1 of Deltaproteobacteria bacterium. GTDB lineage: Bacteria > Desulfobacterota > Syntrophia > Syntrophales > Smithellaceae > UBA4810. Next base: position 848 of record JBBIHZ010000070.1, on the reverse strand, counting down.
GAACTCGAAATATCTGGCCGCCGTTTCAGAAATTTCTTTCATTTCTTTTTCCGCAATTTCTTTCTGATCCAGGCGGAAACTGATGACTTTCCCGCGCACGTAAGCGTAATAGCAGCGGTAAAAATCGAGCAGTTTCAGCATATCCGTATCGCCTGAATATTTCAGGTAGGAATCGGTGAAGGCTTCCGCGTAGGAAGCATAGCCGTTGAAATCAAGATCCATGGTCAGAAAGGCGACCTCCGCCGCGACATCGGCGAAGCGGAAACGTTCGTTGAATTCAATGCAGTCAAAAATAATTATGTCCTCGTCAACGCAGATGTGCTCCAGGTGCAAATCGCCGTGGCCATCGCGGATTTTGCCCTGCGCCACTCTTTTTTCCAGCAGCGTTTCGTTGGTCTTGAGAAAACCGTTTACATAGTCGCGGATAAAGCCGTATTGATAGTCAGGTATCACGGCATTGATGTATTTTTCTGTCTGCGCGAAATTTTCCGCATGATTGTGCCTGATAGTTTTAACGCTCCCCATTTCATTGATGCGTCCGCCGGTTTGCGCGCCGGCATGAAAGGAGGCTATTTTTGCCGCCACTTTGTCCATGATTTTTTCATCGATCCCACCCCGCGCCAAAAGTGTTTTGAGCATTTTATCCTGCGGTAGTTTCTTCATGACCACGGCGTAATCGGCGGTTGCCGCGCCTGAGCTCAGCGAAAAACCGGTTTTTCCGTCGCCATATATTGTCGCGACATCCAGATAAATGCCGGGCGCCAGGCGTCTGTTGAGCCGCAGTTCTTCTTCGCAGAAATATTTTCTTTTTTCCAGCGTGGTAAAATCGAGGAAGCCAAAGTTCATCG
>JBBIHZ010000069.1:0-8794 GCA_037446735.1 Deltaproteobacteria bacterium | reverse complement strand
CCAATCCGTAAATCCGATGTGCGTAAATATCGCTTGACATAGTCATAGTGCTCGCGATGACACGGTCGTTGTCATTGCGAGCGAAGCGAAGCAATCTAGCGAAAAATGAAATGTCTGAGCGGACTATTTACTTCTTTCCAGCAAAAGCCAGATGGCCAGCAGAATAAGAAATATGGCGGCCAGCGCGCTGGGCCAGAGCGGAACGGTAATGTCACCGGCGACGACTGTTACCTTGGAAAAAAAGCGGCACAACTGGGCTACAGCCATCAGAAAAAACAAAATAGCTGCTACTAATGATGCGGGTCGTTTCATGATATGCCTCCCAATAATAAAGAAGTTGGTTGGTATTTAAAAAGCGTTAAGCTTTTTCGTATGCTTTAATAAAATCGTCTCTGGAAATGCCGGCCTGTGTGCAAATTGTTCTTAAGGTAGAAGATTTTATAGTGGGATGATTTGGCATGGTTAAAGGAGTCTTGCTGCCGTCTGGATTTGTTTTCTCCATCGAAATATGTTCCTTCTCGCGAACTAAACGGAAACCAAGTATTTCTAAAGTTTTTAGAACAGTTCGTTTCGGCGCATCGACAGGAAATTTTGGCATCGAGTTTAAACCCCTGCTTCAGCGACGAAAGCTTCAAGAATGGGCGGGTCAATATCGAGATTTTCCTTGCCGAAAGACTCTATGTGAAAACGGATAGCTGATTTGACATCAGCCAGCGCTTCTTCATAAGTGTCCCCCTGTCCGACCACCACTCCTTTTATTCCTAAAGGATAAGCAACATAGCCGTCAGGGTGTTTTTCCACAACTATTTTGTATTGCTTCATGAATATCTCCTTCCTTGGCCATCATATATCATACTAATTAATTTTCTAAAAGGAGGCGATTAAAATGGCTGCTACTAATGATGTGAGTCGTTTTATGGTTTTTACCTCCTTGATATTTTTTACTCAATTTTATCGGATTTTTGTAAATTATGTCTTGCACAAAGTATACGAACATTATCTGGAGTTATGCTTGTGCCACCCTTTGAATAAGGCAAGTCATGATCGAAATGTAACTCATCTGATGAGCCACAAAGAACACAGCGTCCTTTATCTCTTTCCCAAACAATTTTTTTAATTTCACTGGGGATTATTCGACTTCGTTGTCGCAGTTTGTTTTCGTAAAGTCCGTTAATATTAAAATCGACTTCTGTTTCTTCGAGAAAGAAGCGAAATACCTTTCGATTACTTGCGGTAACGATTTTATAGTCAGTTAAGCGAAAAAATCCTTTTTCGGACCAAACGCCAGGGAGTATTTTTTCATAAACGCGAACAATTTCAGGATTCATTTTGTGTGATTTGAAATTGTCTACCGCGTTGGCAAATAATCCATTTTGTGTAAGTTTGCCTGATTTAGTTATTCTTGGCTGATTTAATTTTTTGGGATTTATTTTAGGCGATGTTTTTGGCATGTCATGCCCTTCGTATTCTATCGTTAGACCGTCTGCTAAAATGCTATCAGTATAAGGAGCATTACGCCGTTGAGACATTAAGATAACTGAATAATTTGGGTTGAGTCGATAGTTCATTCCACGTTGCAATGTTTGGACATTTTCAGCATCGCACATTTGCCTGTATGATATTATTTGATCTTTCATTAAAGCTAGGTTTTGACAGTTTTAATTTCTGATCCGTTCTTATGCCGTTCCAGCGCCAGTTCAATCAGTTTGTCCAAAAGCTTACTGTATTTGATGCCGGTGGCGTCCCAGAGTTTTGGATACATGCTGATGCTGGTGAATCCGGGGATGGTGTTAATTTCGTTTAAATAAAATTCATTGGTGCTTTCATCCTGAAAGAAATCAACCCGCGCCATGCCCGAGCAGTTAAGCGCCTTGTATCCGGCTATAGCTGTTTTTCTGATTTTTTCGGCAAGCGCGTCATCAACCGGCGCGGGAATGACAAGCTTTGCGCCTTCGGGATCAATGTATTTGGCCTCGTAGGAATAGAATTCATGCTTGGGAATTATCTCGCCCAGTATTGAAGCTTGCGGATCGTCATTGCCCAGCACCGCGCATTCAACTTCGCGGCAGTTGATGGCTTTTTCAATCATTACGCGCGTGTCAAACTGAAAAGCAAAATTAACCGCACTAGCAAGAGTTTCTTTTTCCTTAACTTTTTTTACTCCCACCGATGAGCCGGCGCAGACGGGTTTGACAAACAAAGGCAGACCGAGTTTTTCTGCCGTGTTTTCAATTATATTTTGCGCGTCAGCTTTCCATTGCCGTTTATTTATTGTCACTGAAGATACAACAGGTATTCCCGCTTCTTTTAACAATCTTTTGGCCACGTCTTTATCCATGCCCACGGCGGAGCCGATTACATCCGCGCCCACGTAAGGAACCATCGCCAGTTCCAGAAGGCCCTGCAGAGTGCCGTCCTCGCAGAATGTTCCGTGCAAAACAGGAAACACTACATCAACAGTTACTTTTTTATTGTTACTTGTGAGGTCATACAGGTGCAGTTGATTATTTTGCTGAAAGTGATTGACCAGCCATTTGCCTTTCTTTTTCAGCGCCAGCACTTTGCCGAAATCCTTGTGCGGGATAATTTGGGGCTTTTCCTGCACATACCATTTCCCTTCGCGGTCGATGCCTATTGCGACTATTTTGTATTTGTTTTTATCGAGGGCCTCCACAACGGACGCGGCGGAGCACAATGAAACATCGTGTTCGCCGGAGCGGCCGCCATATAAAACACCAATGATAGTTTTTGATTTTTTTCTGGAAGGGCCTGGTTTTTTAGCCATCGTCACCCCGCTATGCTGTGTTTGAATTTCTTGCCTATATAAGCCCTAAGTGCTTAAATTGTCAATTTAATTTTGGTTTTTTCGTCCGCCGCCGTCTCTCTTGACACGGCCTGCCAAATACATATATTATTTGCGCAATTCGGATAAAGAGCGGTTGCTTTTATGGCGCAGTTTTTTAATGAAAATCAGTTGCCCCTTACCGCCAGAGCTTTTGCCGACGCGGAGAAGCTGGTGAGTGGATATTTCCGTGTCAGCGAGAACAAATTTAAGCAAAATAGGTATGACGTAAAAACACTTGCTTATCTGGATGAACACGAGATAAAAGACGGCGCGTTTGCGCATCTTTGCAAATATACTTATCGGAAGCCGGAAGGGCTGTTGCAAAAAAACGAAGACGGGTTTGATTTTTACCGCGTCTGCCTGCAGGACAACAATATCCTTGACGCGGTGCAGCGGGCAAATCCGTTTATCAAATTCAGTCCGCTGATGCTGTACATCGCCGTGCATGAGCTGATTCACGTGCTGCGTTTTGCGGGTGGCGAAATTGATTTTCACGCGGCGGAAGAGGAAAAGGAAAAAGAAGAGGCCATTGTCCACAATCTGACGAAAAGCACTCTACAGGCGGCAGAGCACAAAGATATGGACCTGGTTCTGGAATGTTTCAGCAATAATTTTAAAATTCTTGATATATAGTTGAGGGAGGTTTTGTTATGCCTATTTATGAATACAAATGCCAGAAATGCGGCAAGCAAATTGAAGCGCTGCAGGGAATTAATGACCCCGATTTGAAAAGCTGCAAGTTCTGCAGGGGAAAAGTTCACAAAATGATATCGATGACATCTTTCGCGCTGAAAGGCAGCGGCTGGTACGCCACGGACTATGCGGGCAAAAAGCCCCAGGCCGCGAAAAGCAAGGAAAAAGAATCAACCAGCGCCGAAAGCACATCCGCGACCGAATCCAAGACTTCATCCACTAAAGAAGATTAAAAAAGAAAAAACAAAAAGAAAAAGGCGGCATCCAGGGATGTCGCCTTTTTTTGTTCGCCACTTTTCATTTTATGACGCCGCGAAATAGGCCCGTATTTCTTTGCAAAGGTCTTCCGGCACAACCGGGCAGATTATTTCGTTATGCAGTTTTTCAAAATAATTCAGATCGCTCGTGCCCAGCGGATTGAGCTCGAAGCGCGGCGTGATTTTCCCCTGCACCCATAAATAACGGTTGCTCAGCATCGGCGCGTAAAGCGATAAATTAAAACTTATGAAATTATTGGCGTATAAATAACCGAAAACCTTGGCCAGCCCGGCCAGCATCTCGTCTAAATTTGCCTCGGTTAAATCAAAAAAAGAAGTTTTTTCGTGAAAATAAAAGTCAATTTCTCCGGCCATGCTTTTGGGCGCGAAGCTGGCAAGCCAGCTTATTGCGCCGGTATTGGTGATGAATCTTTCTTGCGCGTCTTTTTCCATGGCAAGCATTGTTTGCCAAAGGCAATCTCCTTCGTTTTCCGCCGCGTAGCTCTGCGCGCTGGAAATAAGCCGCTGGACGAGGTTGGTGGGTTTCTGGCTGACAATCGTCTGCAGATGCGGATGAATCAGGCCGCCGCCCGCGGGCGGCATGTAATTCCAGTTGATGGAGCAGTATTTGTAGCCAAGATTCATTTCCGCCAGGCGGTGAAAATAATCGCGGCAGACTTCAAAGCTGTCTTTCATTGTTCCGGGCGTCAGTTCATCCATCGGAATGAAATGGCGCGAAGATAAAATTGCCACGCAATTATTCGCGTCGTAGGGAAAGGCATTGGGAAAAAGCCAGGCCTCGCCGTGGCGAAATTTTCCTTCCGTGGTGACGCTCGGCATGAAATTCGGCGTGGTTTTTTCGAAAAGCGGCGAGCAAAACGGACACAATGATGCCGGTGATTTTTCCGGATATGCATCGACATCCGGCTTGTGGGCGGTGCGCACGCGGTAGGGAAGAATACGGCAGGCCACGTCGGTAATTTCGTCATAGCGCAGTTCTATAACCACTTCTTTTTCATCGAAATTTTTAAAAGCGTTGAGATAACGTCCTTTGGTAATTTCCTTTTTGAATCCTTTAAACCTCATTTTTTTCCTTTCCCTGTTTTCTTTTTAATCTGGCCAGCAGGAAGCGGTCAATATTTTTTTGGGATAAATCATTGCTGAGCCTTTGCCGCACCGTGTCCAGGGGTATTTCCATGCGCGCGGCGCTGCGGTGACCGCCGCCTTTTCCCAAATCACCGAAAGTTTTCTGCGCCAGCGCGCCGCAGTCCTGGCGGTAGCCGTCACCGCGAAAAACAATAATAAACTTGTCGCCGACAATCCCGGAAACAACAACATAATTGACGCCGATTAAACGCAGATAGAAATCCGCCACCTGCACGCAGGCGTCCGCGCTTTCTGTCTGGCCAAGATGGCAAACGCGGCTGCCGTGAAAAATTTTTATGTGATGATATGCGTGGTCGAAATATTTCAGAAATCGTTTGGGAGTTTGATTAAGTTCAATGCGCTGGATAAGCTCTATATTGGCGCGCTTCGAATGATAAGTGTAAGCGCTGATATCTTCGAAACTGGTGTCGCGGCTGAAGCTGTTGGTATCGGTTTTTATCCCATACATCAAGGCGGTGTGCAGGTTGCGCGGAATCCTGACGTGGGCGCAAAGCAGATATTCCGTCATAACGCTGGAAAGCGCGCCGTAGCCCGGCCGGATATCTTCTATCTCTGTTTTCCACTGTCCTTCGCGCGGATGGTGGTCAAAAACCATGTAAGGGCTCACTGCCGCCAGGTTGTCTTTAAAAAAAGAGGGCTGCGCGTCAAAAAGTGCGATCAGGCGGTATGAACTTAAATCGACTTTGTCGGTTAGCTGAATATTGAGATGCATGGCCGCGGCAAGTTCGATATTCTGCTGGCGGGCCAGGGGCTCGTTCGATAAGAAAATATATTTGGACAGTCCTTTTTTCTGCTCAATGATGCGCTGCAGTGCCATTGCCGAGGCGATGGCGTCAGGATCAGGATTCCCATACATCATAAAGGCCATGGAATCATTGCTTCGCACGGTATCCAAGATTTTTTTTAAATTTTGTTCCGTTTCTTTTTTTATGGGAATGGAATCTATTTTCATGATGTACCGGTAAGCATGGCAGGGTCAATTCAGACGACAACTATTTTACCTGGGTGCGCCGCGACGACTTCGCCGACAATAGCCGCATCCGTTATGCCCAATTCACGCATCTTTTTGACAAGCGCTTTTCCGTTGTCCTGCGGCAGGCTGAAGAACAAACCGCCGGCGGTTTGCGGATCGAAAAGCAAATCAAAAAGCCAGTCCGGGCAGGTTTTTTCTTTTAAGACCTGCTTGACGCGGAAATCTTTGTTGCGGTAAAGACCGCCGGGAACAAAACCTGTTTCGACAAGTTCCTGAACTCCCGCCAGAACGGGAACCGCGGCGGAATTGATGCGTAGGCCGACTCTTTCTCCTTCAATCATCTCGCAGGCATGGCCCATGAATCCGAATCCGGTGATATCCGTGCAGGCGTGGACATCACCCGCGGCGATCATTATTTCAGCTGCTTTTTTATTTAGCCGCGTCATGCAGGCAATAGCCGCGGCTATCACAGCAGCGCTTGCCTCACCGGCTTTGATGGCCGTGCCGACAATGCCCGTGCCCAGTGGTTTGGTAAGAATCAAGCAATCACCGACGCGCGCGCCGTGATTAAACAAAACTTTGTCCGGATGAATGAGGCCGGTAACAGCTAGGCCGTATTTCAATTCATTGTCTTCCACGCTGTGACCGCCGATCAGCAGAACTCCCGCTTCGCGCATCTTGTCCAGGCCGCCGCGCAAAACTTCGCGTAAAATATTTTTATCCATTGTTTTTACGGGAAAACAGACGATATTCATTGCCGTGATGGGCTTGCCGCCCATGGCGTAAACATCATTGAGCGCGTTGGCGGTCGCGATCTGTCCGAAGGTGAAAGGATCGTCAACAATCGGCGTGAAAAAATCCACCGTCTGCACCAGAGCTTGGTCAGCAGAGAGTTTATAAACGCCAGCATCTTCCGCGTGTTCAAACCCGGTCAGCAGATTCGGATCGGAAATAAGCGGCAAATCGCGCAGAATGTCGGCAAGGTCGCCCGGACCTATCTTACAGGCTCAGCCCGCGCCGTGCACGGTTTCGGTCAGACGCAGGTTTTTCCCCCCAGTCATTTTTTCCTCGTTTATAATTTTTGCAAAATACTCCTCATTAAAAGAAAGGAGTAATTTAAAAATTATATGAAGAATTCGGCTGTATGTCAATCACAGCTATTATAAATGCGGAGCATGGCGAGTTTTTCCCCATTTTTTCTCCTTTAGCCGTTCCATTTTAATAGCCATAACGGGGGACCATTGAAATATTTGTAGATGAGAAAATAAGGATGTCCGGGCAATCATTTTATCTAAAAAACAATAAACAGATGCACCGGCTCGATTCTTTATACGAACCTGTCGTGTCCGTTGTTCATATTTATTTCAAAATATCCCGCACCCTTGCATCCCACCCGTGAATAATTAAATCCCTCTGCGCTCCTGTATTAGTTCCAAAATGTTCAGATGAAGCGGCGATCATATACGCGAGAAGACGGTGCAAATCAGACGAGGTGCCTTCACTTTTTACGGTAGTTTTCCAAAGCTGTGATTTACGCCCTTTGTCTTTCAGGTCATATGCTTCCAATATTAAATTTCTCATATAGGTCGTTGTTGTGACGGTTTTTGTTTGAGCAGGCGCGCTAAACCACATCCAACCCACTGGATAGCTGTAACCATGGGATGTTACCACGGTATCTGATGTTGTCTGCGGGTTTCCTATCCCATATCCCAAACGGATAAGCATGTCGGCGTTTTTTATGTTGTTTACACGAACATATCCTTTTTTAGCCAATGCATTCTCGATATATCTGGCAACCGATATAAATTCTAAATCACTATCGCTGACAGTTTGCATGCCGGATATTATAAAGAATGTTTTCCCTTTTGAGCCGGCATCGGGAGCGGCAAAAGAATTGACTTGAACACTAATTTCAGCGTTATGAGGGAATATTCTCGGATCAGACGGTGTTGACGGTGTTGATGGCGTCGAGGCGCAGCTGCTTATCAGCGCAACCATTATTAAACTAAATAAAACAAGAAGCATGTTCGCTGCTTTCACTCTGTTCATTTTGTCTCCTTGGGTAAATTTAAATCAGCTTACTGAGCTTACTGTTGCTTAGCGCGGAGCGCGCCTCTTTGTCAATGTCTATTTTGGGAAACAGTTGATATGCATTCTTTAAGATATTATTGGATATGATTAATTCATTCTTTTTTAATTTCAAAAGCAAACAAGAAGTCTTTTAAATTGCTTTTTTTTATAAAGAAGATTAAAGAAAAGCCATCCTTAAATAAATAAAAGATAGAGTTCATGTCTATTCGCTATTACAGCACCAATCGTCATCTGGAGAATGTCGCGGGAATTTCGCCTTTTCGCGACACTGTTTCATTCAAGGAAGCGCTGCTTTCAGGGCAGGCGCCAGACGAAGGATTGTTCATGCCCGATTCCATACCGCGAATCAGTTTGTCCGATATTCAGAATCTACATGGAGAACCTTACTGGCAGGCGGCCTTGCTTGTGGCACGGGCGTTTCTTTCCGGTGAATTTTCCGATGAGATTTTGGAAAAAGTTGTAAAAGACGCCTACAATTTTCCCGTGCCGTTGGAAGAAGTTTGTACGCAGGCATATCTGATGCGCCTGGATCAGGGGCCGACCGCGTCGTTCAAGGATTTTGCCGCGCGGATGATGGCCCGATTGATGGGCTACTTTGTGCGACAGCAGGGGGGGCCGCTGACCGTGCTGACGGCGACCAGTGGAGACACCGGCTCGGCGGTCGCCAACGCTTTTCATGGCGTTCAGGGGATTCGCGTCCTGGTATTGTTCCCATTCGAGGAGGTCACGACCCGCCAGCGCAAGCAGATGACGACCCTGCGCGAGAAC
>JBBIHZ010000068.1:0-8925 GCA_037446735.1 Deltaproteobacteria bacterium | reverse complement strand
CCGACAAATTTTTTAAGGAAAATATAAGGAAAATATATGGAAAAAGAAAAGAGTTTTGCCGAATTGCTCAATGAATCCGAGCTTAAATCCCGCCGTTACTCCGTGGGGGAAAAAATCGAGGCGACCATCGTCAACATCACACCGGAGTGGATTTTTCTGGATCTGGGGGCCAAAAGCGAAGGTTACCTCGATAAAAAAGAACTGCTGGATGAAAACGGCAACCTGACGGTCAAGGAAGGCGATGTCATCAGCGCCTATTTTCTTTCCTCGCGCCAGGGCGAAAAACTTTTTACCACCAAACTGCTTTCGCGCAAAAGCGTGGACGATTATTTATACAACGCTTACAAAAACCGCGTGCCGCTGGAGGCGATGGTGGAAAAGGAAATCAAAGGCGGCTTCGCGGTGAAAATCAGCGTCAGCTCCGAAGGGTTCTGCCCCTATTCGCAGATGGACCTGAAAAAGATTGATGACCCTGCCGCTTATGTCGGCAAGAAGTTTGATTTTCTGGTCACCGAATATTCGCAAAGGGGACGCAAACTTGTTGTCTCGCGCCGGCCGCTTTTGGAAAAAATTCAAAGAGAAAAAAGTGAGGCGCTCAAGGCCTCCCTGCAAAAAGGGATGAAAGTGAGCGGCACGGTCACCGGCGTGCAGAATTTTGGCGCCTTCGTGGATATCGGCGGCATTCAGGCGCTTCTGCCCGTATCGGAGATGGCATGGGGCAGATCTGACGCCAAATCACTTTACGTGCCCGGCGATAAAATAGAAGCCGTTATCATCAGCATCGATTGGGATAAAGACCGCGTCAGTTTGTCGGTTAAAGACACATTGCCCGATCCCTGGAGCAATATCGCGGCAAAATTTCCGGAAGGCAGCGTGCACGCGGGCAAGGTTTCCAAGCTTATGGAATTTGGAGCGTTTGTCACGCTTGAAGACGGCATCGACGGGCTTTTGCATACTTCCAGGCTGGGGCGCGGCAAAAAGATAAAGCACGCGCGCGAGGTCCTGGAAGAGGGCGCGCAGGTGGAAGTGCGGGTGGAAAAAATTGATCTGGACGCCAGGAAAATCTCGCTGGATCTCGCCGCCAAGGCCGCGGAAGCCGCGGAAAAAGATGAAATGAAAAGCTTCATCGGCAAAACGCCCCAGAAAATGGGAACGCTCAGCCACGCTTTCGAAAAGCACAAAAAGAAAAAATAAAAGTTTTTCCGGCAAAAAACAATAATCATGTCATCGCGGCTGTAATGGGACTGTCATCGCGAGCGAAGCCAAACGAATAGCGGGCAAAGCGAAGCGATCCCTGAGATTGCTTCGTCACTTAGTTCCTCGCAAAGACACGTTATTACTTCATGACTAGGACAAGCCGAAGCTGCAAGCGTAGCGTGGCATTAAAGCGACGAGGCTATCTATCCCTTAAGCACAATCAGCGCGTCGGCGACAACCGGCCGCGCTCTGTCAATGATAATCGGATTTAAATCAATTTCCGCGATTTCCAGATGCAGCAGCGCGATATTGCCGATTGCTTGAAGGATTTTGCCCAACTTGTCTTTATCCACCGCCGGCATGCCGCGGAATTTTTCCAGCAACACTTTAGCGCGGATATCGGTAAGCATCTCCAGCGTGTCCGCGTCGGTAAGCGGCGCCACGCGCAGCGTTGTATCGCGCAGCGCTTCCGTCAAAACTCCGCCCGTGCCGAAAACCACAGCGGGGCCGAATCCCGCAAAGCGCGTCATTCCCGCCAGGAATTCCCGCCCGCTCGAAAGCATCTGCTGCACGAGAACCGGCGTAAAAAATCCCGCCGCCCGCCGGATATCGATAAACGCATTTTTGAGCGCGTTGGCGTTTTCGACATTCAAAGCGATCAGCCCCTTGCCGGATTTGTGCATGATTTCCCAGTGGCAGGCTTTGAGCGCCACCGGGTAGCCGATTTTGGCCGCGGCGGCAAGCGCTTCTTTGAGTGATTCGGTCAGAATTTCCTTGACTACCGGCACGCCGTAGGCGGCCAGCAGTTTCTTGGCGGCATGCTCGTCTAGCGCCTTCTGGCCGTTTTGCCGGGCCTGCCGCAAAATATTTATGGCGCGCGGGCTGATTTTGGGCAGTGCCGCTCTTTTGCCTGGTTTGCGTTTTTTTATCAGGCTGTAGTGATACAGGGCGCCCATCGCGCGGGCGGCTTTTTCCGGCGAATGAAAAACCGGGATGTTGTGTTTCTGAAAACCTATGGTGTAGTAATCCTCCTGGCCGAAAAAAGTGGAAATTAGATGCGGGACGTTATACCGGCGGGGAATCTCGAAAGTCTCCTCAAGCACCGGCTCGGCCATTTCCAGAAACTGCTCAAAGGACATGTCGCCCAGAAAATCCACCGCGTGGGAATAGATTTCGCGCAGGAATCCCGAATGCATAATGCCGTGCGAAATCATCGCGTCCACCTCGCCGCTTTTTAGAATTATTTCCGGTATGGTGATGGCCAGGTTTTTCATGCTGGTGTCAAACGTCAGGTCCACCGGGTTGGAAGAAGCCGCGTGCGGCTGAAGATAGGGACGTATCTGTTCCTGAAGTTTTTTGGAGTAACGCGGCACGGTAAGACCGACCAGATCGCAGGTATAGGAAATGGAAGACGATGGCCCGCCGGAATTGGTCATCACGGCCACGCGGTTTCCTTTGGGTATGGGCTGCGTGGCCAGTGTCCAGCCGTGGTCGTAGAGTTCCTCGATGGAACCCACGCGGATGATGCCCGCCTGCTTGAACATCCCGTCGTAGAGAAAATCAGGGCCCGCCATCGCGCCGGTGTGGCTCATGCCCGCGCGCGCGCCGGAAACCGTGCCGCCCACGTACTGCGCCAGCACCGGTTTGCGTTTGCTTACTTCGCGCGCGATATTGAGGAATTTTGTCCCGTTGCGGATTCCTTCGATATACAGAATCACCGCTTTGGTTTGCTCGTCTTCGCCCAGATATTCCAGGGCGTCGGCGATATCGATATTCGCCTCGTTGCCCAGGCTGATGGCCTTGCTGAATTTTATTCCCCTTCTGCGGGAAAGCGGCAGAATCTGCGTGACGTAAGTGCCGCTTTGCGAGGCCAGCCCCAAAAGCCCGTCGACCGGCGGAAAGGGATAAACGGTCGTGTTCAGACATATCTGGCTATTGATGACACCCAGGCAATTTGGGCCCACAAAACGGATGCCGTAGCGCGCGGCGACTTCGTTTAACTGTTTTTCAAGATTCGCGCCTTCTTCGCCTGTTTCCTTGAAGCCCGCCGTGACCACAATCGCCCTTTTCGTGCCGATCTGGCCGAATTCTTCCAGGAGCGTCAGCGCCACGTTTATGGGAACGACAAGAAACGCCAGGTCCGGCACCTCCGGCAGGTCTTTGGGGGAAGGATAGGCGGGCATGCCGAAAATTGTTTTGTCCTTGGGGTGCAGGAAATAAACTTTTCCCTGGTAACCGTCTTTTAAAAGTGAAAGCGTCTGTATCGAGCCCATTTTGGTGGGCGTGTTGCTTGCGCCGGCCACGGCGACAGATTTTGGATTCATTAATAAGCGCAGAGGATTTTCCGACATTATGTACTCCATTTGATAAACTTCACTCGCAAACGAGCCGCGACATAAAAAGACAAATAGCCGCGTCTGTCAAGATAAAATATTTTTTCGGGTTTCAGATTAGAGGGGATATCTTTTTCTGACCGAATCAAACAGAAAAGAACCTGCGGTGCGTTTATCCTGCCCTTCGTATTTTTCGCCGCGCAGGTAAAGCGCTTCCGTTTTTATCGTGTTTAGTTTGTCCGCGGGCGTGGTCAGCGGATTTTTATCCAGCACGGCAAAATCGGCCAGCTTTCCCTCCGTGAGCGTGCCGCGCGTTTTTTCGTCAAAAGACAATTTGGCGCAGTTTGCCGTGTGCAGGCGCAGAGCGTCAAGCGCGGAAATTGATTCGTCCGGGTTGGGGTGATTGCACGCCGCGAAAATTCCGGCCACGGGATCGGGCAGGGTGCAGGGCGCGTCCGACCCGTTGGCCAAAGTCAGCCCGGCGGAAAGCATGCTTTTGAGCGGAAGCAGATTTTTCAGGCGCTTGCCCAAAATGCTCTCCAGATATTCCACCGGCTCCTGGGGCCAGTATAAAAACGGAGTTTGCAGGGCGATGCAGAGATTAAGCCGGGCGGCTCTTTCGATGGCCGCTTCGCTCATCAGATCCGCGTGAATGATGATGTGGCGATGATCGGTACGGGGGAAATCTTTTAGCGCTGCCTCATAAGCGGCGAGCGCCTGCTCGATGGCCGCGTCGCCGATGGCGTGCATGGCAATTTGCAATCCGGCGCGGTTGGCCTGAATGGCAAAATTATTTACCTCTTCCTGCGTGTAAAAAAGCGCGCCGCGGTTTTTGGGGTTATTCGCGTACGGGTCTTTCAGCGCCGCGTCTTCCGAGCCGAAACAGCCGTCGAGCGCCGTGGCAAAACAACCGCCGATGCGCGGCAGTTTCCTGCGCAGCACTTTTTTTACATCCATTGTCTGGAAAAAAATCCGGAAAGTCTGCGGCAGGCCGCGGTTGGCCAGGCGCATGAAATCCACGTCCAGATCCAGCGGGAAGCCAACGCCTTCCGCCGGATGCACAAGCGCTATGCCCTGCCTTGCCAGGTAATCACTGCCGGCCAAAAGATTGCGGAAAAGCGCGGGCAGTGAGACGGATTGGGAGATGTAATTCACCGCGCGGTAAAAAGCGTTGAGATAAAACCAGCCGGTGTCTTTATCAAACCCCGGATCGGCCAAAACGGCGGCGGGCATTTTGCTGATGAGCGCGGAATTGCCCACAGAGGCGTGGCCGTCGTATTTGACAATCATCAGCGGCTTATCGGTGATTTTATCCAGGTCGGCCCTTTGGGGCAGGCGTTTTTCACGGACCGTGTGCGCCGAACAGCCGAAGGCCAGGATTATTTTTTCCTTTTTGCCCCGCGCGATGTAGCTGTTAATGAGTTCGCCCAACTGGGTAAAATCGTCCACGTCGCGGCAGTCGAGGCCGGAATGGAAAAAGGCAAACGAGCTGAAATGGATATGCGTGTCGCCGAAGGCGGGCACGGCGCATTTGTTATTTAAATCAATTGCTTCGCAGGCCGCGTATTTAGGCGGAAGCGTTTCGCCGGTAAAGACAGTAATGCCTGCATCTTCCACCAGGTATGGGAAGACGAGGTTTTTCTCTTCGCAGGAAATGAACGTGGCGTTTTTAAATACACGCATGGATATAAAATATACCTGTTGCGCGATTTATTCAATAAAAACATTTTCAGAAAAAAACGTTTTGCAGATATTTTTGTTTGTCATGCCCTGCTTGTCATATAGGGCATCCAGTGTTTTTCTGGATTATCCGGTCGTAGCCGGGTAATGACGAAAGAGGTCTTAAGAGCGGGTTCAAAAAATATGTTACGCCCGACTTGGTTTATCGGGCATGTAGGTTTATTATTTGCCCGGTCGACTTTAACAGCATGCGGCGGTATTCGCCACAAATGAGATACTCTGTGTCATTGTGAGATCCCGCAGGGAGCGCGGCAATCTCTAAGGTTTCCGGGGTGCGCCGGGCTTAGGTTTCAGGCTTCGCTTGTGATAACCGAATAAAAAAGCGCCCGGGATTTAATCTCGGGCGCTTACTATTATTGAAACGGCAAATATTTTATTTCAGCATTATTTGAAAATCATATGGGAGTGACAACGATATCGTCATAAAAGACGTGGCCATACGAATCATTGCTTCCGAAACCAATTGATCCGGCAGGCTGCAAAGCGCCATAAGAACCGTCATCGGTAAAGTCAATATTTGGAGTTGCGGCATCGTCGAAATATACTTTTATATTATTGCCTTTAACGTCTATACGCATGGGGTAGTATATGTCTGCCGAATAAGCTATAACTTGGCTATTAAGTACCCAACTCACATTGTTATCGCTAGCATTTTTTGACAGACTTAATCCGCCACCACCAATATTGACTTGATAATAGGAAAGACCGTTTTCTGGTCCGCCGATGAACCGAAAAGATACTATGGCCATTTTGGTAACATCAGTAAGTTTTACTTTGAAAGTCAATGAATAATCAGTCCAGCTTTCTGAGCCACTGCCGGCATAAACGATATAACCTGGGCTATCTACGTTAAGAGCTTTTACTGTTTCGCGGATGTGCCATAAAGGAGGAGCGCCCCCAGCAAGCGCTGTCCATAGAGAGGAAGGAAAAGGAGGAAAAGAATCACCGTCCAAAACTGCTAAAGTTTTCGCTGAATAAAGGACTTGTTGCCGCAGTCCCCCCCCCGCCGCCGCCGCAGGAAATCAGGTTAAAAGTTAAAAACAGGGTTAAAATTAAAAGATAAAACAAAGACTTTTTGGACCGCATAAAACACCTCCGTAAGATAAGTTTAATGTTAAAAGTAAAATAAACGGAAAAGCTATATGTCTATGCGTCGGGTAATTTTAAAGTCGGTTGGAGGCAACGTGCCGGTAGAGTTTTGGAAAAATTATCGGCGGCGCTGATAAGGAAATTAGCATTTCTGTATGCGCTGTCAAGAGGGGATTTTTGAGTTATTTTTAGCCGGCAAAACGAGATGGCGCAAGCTCATCCGTCATGGCGAGGGCGAAGCCCGCGGCCATCTGATGCTTTTACCTGGTTTTTATGAGATTGCTTCACCAGCCTGTGGCAGGTTCGCAATGACGCATGATGAGTATGTTCATCAGGTAGAATTGAACGCTAATCCTTAAACCACCGTCAGAAGAATATAAGCAACGGAAAAGCGGCCGCTTTCGGGAATGTAGCAGAGAATTTTCTGCCCTTCCTTTAATTTATCCGAATGAAATAGTTCTTCCATCATCACGTAGATGGAGGCGGCGCCGGTGTTGCCCTTGTAGGCAAGATTGGTAAACCATCTTTCATAAGGGATTTTAAAATTGACTTCGGCCATCGCGTCGTGAATTTTATCGCGGAAAAACTCCGAGGAGTAATGCGGCAGATACCAGTCGATTTCCTCCGGCCTGATTTTTTTTCTCCGTGCGGTGCGGGTAAGCGCCTCGTTCACGGTGAGGCGCACCACGTGGTCGCCCAGAATTTCCGTATCCTGCTTGAGCGCCAGGTAATTTTTATCTATCGCTTCCTGCAGGGAGGCAAGTTCCCGCCAGCCGATAACCTTGCCTTCCGGCGTTTTCAGGCCTCCCGCGTACATGCAGACATCCATCTGCCCGGCATAGGAAACATGCTCAATCCAATCCACGCGCAGCGATTTACGGCCTGAATTCTTTTTGCCGGAGAAAAAAATCGCGCCGCCGGCATCCGATAACATCCAGCGCAGAAAATCGGATTCAAAAGCCACCACCGGATGATTTTTGAAATCCGGATCGCCCGGCAGGTGCTCAAAGAAATCCGAGCGTATCAGGGATGAGGCCAGCTCCGAGGCGGTCGCCACGGCGTTTTCACTCAACCCCAGCGCCACGTTGGCCCACGCCGCTTTAAAAGAGGTAACGCCGGACAAGCAGATGCCGGAAGTGGAAATAACTTCACACGGGCCGATACCCAGATCGCCTGCCACCATCAGGCCGTGGCCCGGCGCGATAACATCGGCAATCGTCGTGCCGCAGCAAAGGCACTGGATATCGTTTATCTTAAATCCCTCGTAAGGCTTTAATCTCTTTACTGCCTCAGCGGCCAGCCCCGCGTTGGTGTAATTGAGCTTGCCTGTTTTGCGGTCAATGGCGTAGTAGCGCTTCAGAATGCCGTTGTTTTTGAGCACCATGTTTTTGATGCGCGAGCGGTTATTCTTAACTTTGCCCAGCACGTCTTCAATTTCTGTATTGTCCACCGGTTCATTGGGCAGGAAAGCGGCGATGTCGTTGATGTAAACTTCCACTAAAATTCTTCTCCTTCGTTACTGCGGCCGATGCGGCTTTTCGTGCAAGCGTATCATCAGTTCGGCGTAAGCCTGATAAAACAGCTTCTCCGGCATTTTGGTGGCCGTCACGGCGTTGGTAAAGGTGTAATAATCAAGATCTTCAATGATTATATCTTTTTTCATCGTTTTGTAAAGAGGCGTTCCCGGCAGCGGCGTCAAAACGGAGATTACCGGCACTTCAATCTGATGCTTCAGGATAAAATCCTCCAGCTTCTTAAAATCATTTTCATCATCGCGCGGCGAGGCGATAAAATCGCCGATGATGATAATGCCCAGCTTGTGCAGAATATTGATGGCCTGGCTGATGACCTGTCCCTGGTACTTTTTATTGTAGGAAGAAAGCCGTTCGTCGGAGGCATCTTCAAAGCCTACAATCACCGCGTAGAGGCCTGTGTCTTTCCAGTTCTTCATGAGTTCGGGATATTTGACAATGGTATCGGCGCGTACGTCGGCAAAATATTTTTTGGCAATGCCCGCGCTTCTGATTTTGTCGCAAAGCTCCTGAGAATGGCGCGCGTTGCCGAAAGTGTTGGCATCCACCAGGCGGATGAAGGAAGTGTCGCCCAGAAGGCCGATGTCGCGCACGACGGCGTCGGCATCATAATTTAAATATTTGCCGCCGGCCATGTTCGGAATCGCGCAGAACGAACATTTGTGCGTGCAGCCGTAGGCGGTGAGCACAAAACCCATGCGCAGGCCGAGCTGTTCCAGAAAGTACTGGCCGCGGTATTTGGCCACGAGTTCATAGCGCGGCGGTATTTCGGGCATCAAATCCGTTTCATCATAATTGCGCACCAAATAGGTGAGGGGTTTTCCGGGGGTGGTTTTGGCAATTCCCGCGATGCCGTTTGATTTTTTACCCGCCGCCAGTTTTTCGACAAGCTCGGCAAAACTTTTTTTGCCCAGGCCGATGACAATGTAGTCGAAAGGCGGTCGGTTGAAATACTCCGGATTATATGTGGCGTGATTGCCGCCGATGACCACCACGGCAGTGCTTTTTTCCTTGACGTTGGCGGCCAGGCGGAT
>JBBIHZ010000067.1:5290-8951 GCA_037446735.1 Deltaproteobacteria bacterium | reverse complement strand
CTGTTCGGGACACGCGCAGGGCGACGCCATGTTGATTCGGGTGGATAAATAGAAGCGCATGTACGTCCTAATCGGTAGTTGCCGGATTATTTTGGAAAACAGCGGCAGAAAACCTCTGTTCGGTGCCCGGGAGGCGGATAATTCTTTTTAAAACAAAATCGAAAAGCAGGGGGTTATAATCGTAGATCTCTTTTAGAGATTCTTGCTCTGCTTTTGTTATGAATCCTTTTTTGACCAGCTTGCCTGTATGAATCAGGATATTTATCGCGGGCAACGGATAATCGCTGCCGTTTATCAGGCGTGAATGGAGATCCCGGCGTTTGATTAAAGTTGATAGCGCCACATCCATGCGGTTGAATTGCGTGACACCTGAAATATCTGCAAAAAGATAGCTTTTGTATTTTTCTTCTTCCATCAGCCGTAAAAACAAATCGAAATTATGCACCTTGCCTCTTTGGGGGCTATCCAGGTCATCGTTTTCCCCGGCGGAAGCGCAGTGAGCAATGATGACCTTCACTCCCATATCCAGCGGTCTGCGTAGCAGGAGAGGATTTCCCAAGGCTTGTTGCCCGCGGCTGGACAAGGCGTATTCCTCGCCGGCGTGGGTCAGTAAAACCATGTTAAGTTTTTTCATGGCTCGATAGAAAGGGGTAATGGTTTCATCGGCAGGATCAATGCCCTGAACATTCGGTATCCATTTAACCATCCGGACACCTTGAGCCGCCCATTTTTCCAATTCGGCTATTGCATCTTTGCGATAAGGATGAACGGAAATAACCGGCACGAAAATATCGGGATAATCGCGAGTTAGCTTCATGACGTAAGAATTGGGAACGTAGAAGTCTGTTTTTTCTAAAACCTCGTTTCCGTCTTTATCAATGTATTTGTCAAAGGCGAGGATATAGAAACGCATGGGACGACCCATATTGCGCGCCAACTTTACCAAATGCGGAATATAATATTTGCCAATATCATTCTTTTCTTTCACCTGACCAGCGCTCAGATAGGCGGTCATTCTCAGGTAGTTTGCCGTGTTTAGTATTGATTTATTGGCGGGATTTATAAAGCAGCCGTCTTTCTCATCTCCCAGGACATGTACATGAAAGTCATAAGTATCCTTTTTCGGCAAATTTTGCCATGCTTTTTCGACTAGAGCACGCGCCTGCGGACTGGCTTCTGAAAAAAACTTTTCCGGATCCTTGCTCGAAGATCCGCAAATTGTATCAATCAGCGGGTAGTCAGCAAGAAAAACAAAGGCGAATAAAACAATTAGTAAAATAAAAGTTTTTGTATGCACGTTATGGTTGATGATAATTTCTAACCAAGAGTTTTTTGCACGGCATCCGCGATTTGCCGGCAGTATTTTTCCGTTTCTTCCTTGGTCGGCCCTTCCACCATGACGCGGCACATGTTCTGCGTGCCGGAATAGCGCACGAGCACGCGGCCTTTACTGCCCAGTTTTGTCTCCGCCTCTTTTATCGCCGCCATGATTTCGGGGACAGATTCTATGTTCGGTTTCTTTTTTACTTCCAGGTTAATCAGCAACTGCGGAAAGACGGTCATAATCCCGGCAAGCTCCGAGAGTGGCCGGTTTTCTTTTTTCCTGGCGGCGAGTACTTGCAAAGCGGTAATTAAACCATCGCCCGTGGTGTGATACTGCAGGAAAATCAAATGGCCGGAATCCTCGCCGCCGATAGTAGCGCCGCGTTTTTGCATTTCCTCCAGCACATAGCGGTCTCCCACATCGGTAAGAACCGATTCGATGTCCAGCTTCTGGAAAGCCACGGTCAATCCCACGTTGCTCATCACTGTGCGCACAACCAGATTATTGATGAGTTTGTTTTCTTTCTTTAAAAGAGAGGCGCAGATGGCCAAAATCCTGTCGCCGGTAAGAATATTTCCTTTCTCGTCCACACAAATTACGCGGTCGCCGTCACCGTCGAAAGCGAAACCAACGGCGGCGTTTCGGCGCAGCACCTCGGCGGCAAGAGCCTCGGCATGCTGGGAGCCGCAATTCAGGTTTATGTTTTTCCCGTCCGGTTGATTAAAAAGGGTGGTCACCGCGCATCCCAATTCCGAAAAGACAGCGGGAGCGACTTTATAAGTCGCGCCATGCGAACAATCCAGGACGATTTGCGTGCCTCCCGGATGGAGATTTCGCGGAAAAGACGCCTTTAAAAAATCAACGTAACGTCCACCGGCATCAGCCATGCGCAATAATTTTCCCTTCTGACCCACGGGATGGGATAGTGCTTTGGAATTTCCGGACAAAATTAGCTCTTCTATTTGATGTTCTTTTTCGTCAGAGAGCTTGAACCCCTCATTGTTGAATATTTTTATGCCGTTATCCTGCGCAGGGTTATGCGAGGCGGAAATCACTATTCCCGCGTCGGCGTGCGTGCTTCTGGCTAAAAAGGCAACCGCCGGCGTCGGAATCACGCCCGCGGATATGGCGTCAACGCCCATTGAACAAATGCCAGCCGCAATTGCCTCTTCAAAGATATCGCCGGAGGCGCGGGTATCTTTTCCGATAATTATCCGCGGCGAATGACCTTTTCTCCGGGAAAGATGGGCGATGGCTCGCCCCACGTCCCTTGCTATTTCCACGGTCATCGGATATTCGTTAGCCACGCCCCTAATGCCGTCTGTGCCGAAAAGTTTCTTCATGAAAGAGTTTTTTACCTGACATAATCTGTTTTTGCAACACGCAAAAAGTATTTGACGGCAGCTTTTTTTTAAGTATTGATAAGAAAATATAAACCAAAATTTATTAAATAACAGAAATACGGGGTATGTTAAGATGAAACAGAAAGTTACAGTTGTCGGCGCGGGTAACGTCGGGGCGACCGCGGCGCAAAGGCTGGCGGAAAAAGAGCTCTGCGATGTTGTTTTGGTGGATATTGTCGAGGGGGTGCCGCAGGGAAAATCCCTGGATCTGGCGCAGGCCGCGCCTATCGAAAAGCATGATGCTCATCTGACAGGTACCGATTCCTATGAGTCATCGGCGGATTCCGATATCGTTATCATCACCGCGGGAATTCCGCGCAAGCCGGGCATGAGCCGCGACGATCTGCTCTCTACCAACCGCGGCATTATCAGAAGCGTCACCAAGGAGGTGGTGAAGTATTCTCCCCATGCCATCTTAATCATTGTCAGTAATCCTCTGGACGCGATGTGCCATGTGGCCATGGAGGAAAGCGGTTTTCCCAAGCAGAGAGTCATCGGCATGGCGGGCGTTTTAGATTCCGCGCGCTTTCGCGCTTTCATTTCCATGGAACTCAATGTCTCCGTGGAAAATATTCACGCGCTGGTTCTCGGCGGGCATGGCGATACTATGGTGCCTCTGCCTCGTTTTTCCACGGTGGCGGGAGTGCCGATTACGGAGTTTATCAAAGCTAGTCGCCTCGAAGAGATAGTTACGCGCACGCGCAACGGCGGCGCGGAAATTGTCGGCCTTCTGAAAACCGGCAGCGCTTATTACGCGCCCGCTTCGGCGGCAGTGGAAATGGCCGAATCGATTTTGAAGGATAAAAAGAAAATATTACCCTGCGCCGCATATCTGGAAGGCGAATACGGAATTTCCAATTTGTTTGTCGGCGTGCCCGTCAAGCTGGGGAACAAGGGAATCGAGCAGATTATTGAGCTCAAATTATCGGCGGAA
>JBBIHZ010000067.1:0-5280 GCA_037446735.1 Deltaproteobacteria bacterium | reverse complement strand
TCCCCATCAACTAATTTCCCTATCAAAATATCGTGAAAAAATCCGCCGCCGCCGTGCAGGAACTGGTAGACGCGATGAAAAAAATGCCTTAATCTTGTTGTCATTGCGAATCACGCCTTGGCCTAGTGAAACAATCTAGAAGGTTTATGATAAGGCTTAAACCTTATCACTCCCTCGCCATGACATTATGAAGTTCCAAGGAGTGTCGGGCCGTTCGATAACTACTGGTAGGCGCGATGAAAAGGAGATCATGAAAAGAAAAATTATCAAAATTGATGAAGAGAAGTGTACTGGTTGTGGTTTGTGCATACCCGGTTGCGCGGAAGGCGCGCTCCAAATTATTGACGGCAAGGCCAGGCTGGTTAGTGATGTTTACTGTGATGGCTTGGGCGCTTGCCTGGGCGAATGTCCCGAAGGGGCGTTATCAATAGAAGAGCGCGATGCAGCGGCTTTTGATGAAAAACAGGCTCAGGAGCATCTGGCGAAAACGTCCGGCAAACCCATCGCACACGGCTTACCTGTCATGCCGCAACAGGGGTGCCCCGGCTCCGCGCATGTGGCGCTGGAGAGAAAAGGCGCTGCTGGTGCATCCGCTGCTCCCGGTGCGGCGCAGTCATCCGAACTTACGCACTGGCCGGTGCAATTGCAGCTGGTTAATCCCGCCGCAGATTTTTTCCGCGGTCAGGATGTTGTTTTGGCCGCGGATTGTGTTGCCTACGCGGTGGGTGATTTTCATCAGCGGTTTTTAAGAGGAAAAAGCCTGGCCATTGCCTGTCCGAAACTTGATGAAGGGCAGGACGAGTATATAGAAAAAATCCGTCGCCTGTCGGATGAGGCAAGAATAAACACATTAACCGTGATGATGATGCAGGTTCCCTGCTGCCGTGGGCTGATGCAGGTAGCCGTGTCAGGTCTGCAAAAAACCAAAAGAAAAGTACCGCTCAAAGCGATAATTGTCGGCATCCGCGGTGAAATACTTTCCGAAGAATGGATTAATTGCCGGACCGCTGCCTGCGGCGAGTAAGGATAAAAAATGAATCGCTTGATTGCTGATGCTCTGGTGGTGGCGCATTTTTTATTTATCGCTTTTGTCGTGGCGGGCGGTGTTCTGGTTATTTACCGGCCGCGCGCGGCCTGGCTGCATCTGCCGGCGGCTGTTTGGGGAGCGATTGTGGAATTTGCCGGATGGGTTTGCCCTCTGACGCCGCTCGAAAATCATTTCCGCTCGCTTGCGGGCGGCGATACCTACAGCGGCGATTTTGTCGCACAATATCTTTTGTCCTTGATTTATCCGGAAAACCTGACCAGAGAAATACAGTTTGTGCTGTGTGCAGCCGTTGTCGTCATCAACGTAATCTTTTATGCAATTGCTATTCAAAGGCGCAGGCGTAAAAGAGCCGGATGATTCAAATCAGCCAAGATTATTTTCTGCCGCCAAATATCATCAGCATCACCGCGCCGAATCCCATGGTGAGCACGATTATTTTAATAAGCCAGCCCAGATAAGGCAACCAACCCAATAATAAAAGCAAAATCAGGCCGCCAAATGTTTCCTTGAGAAGTGATTTTTTCCGCGCCGCAAAAACTGTGGAGAGCGCAAACTCGCCCAGGAAAGCCGCCGCGGCGATGTACCCCAGCATAAAAGCGGCAACCAGCGCGACAAAAAAAACCGGTATCAGATAAATCCCGATGATCGAAAGTATGAGGAAAAGCAAGAAGGGCGTAATCATCAGGGTGATGAAAAAGCCCATAAAGAAGGATTTAATTTTGTTGTTTTGCACGATTTTTTTCGGCGCCTTAATGGAGGCGGGAAAGACCAAGGTCAAAAACAATGCCAGAATAAAAATAATTGCCTGAAAGAAAAAAGAAAAAATATTGATAATATCCGGCCATTCTTCCGGTTCGCCGCTAAACAGAGAGCCGAGTTTGTTTTTAATATTGCTAGAGTTAATCTCCGTCGTTTTGCCGAATATCTGAGCGCCGCTGCCCTGAACGATAACGCCTCCCAGGGATAAAACATTGCCGCGCACTACGGCTTTGCCGGTCAGGACAACAGAGCCGCCTAGTGCAATAACATTTTTTTCTACCAGGCCGCTGACGGTTATCTGGCTGCCGAACGTGATAACATTATCCACTGTTTCGTTTTCCGCTACCGCCGCGGGGGAGCCGAATTTGATAATAGTTTTTGCCTGTGCAGCGGGCGTGAAAATCAAGGCGAGAATTAAGGCCGCGAAAATTACTTTTTTATCCATTTTTTCCCCAAGTCATTTTCCGGATTCGACATAACCGCTTGCTTTTTTCAACAAAGCGCGAATCTTCTTCCTATTACTAACAGCAACTGCTATAAGCACAACAGGATTTCGCTCATATATGTGATAAAGAAAGGATATGTCAACATGAAAAAGATTGTCATTGCCGTTTTTATCCTCATCGCCGCTGCATTTGTCGGGTACCATGCTTTTCCGGAAAAGATTACCGGTTTTGTCATCGATAAAGCGCGCAGCGCCGCGGGGTTGAGCAAAAAGCAAATAACGATTGACGACCATTATATATATTATCTGGAAGGCGGAAAAGGTCCGACCGTGCTGTTGCTGCATGGTTATACGGGGGAAAAGGATAATTGGCTGGGCTTTGCCGCATATTTAACAAAAGATTACCACGTAGTTAATCCCGATATTCCCGGTTACGTAGAAAGCACAAAGCTGATGGACGCGCCGTATGACTTAAGCAGCCAGATTATCCGCTTGAATAATTTTGCGCGCGCGCGCTGAATCTGGATAAATTTCATATCGCCGGAAGTTCCATGGGGGGACTCTTCGCGGGCACATACGCGGCGCGTTATCCTGGGCAAGTGCTGAGCGCAGGGCTTTTTAATGCCGCAGGCGTCGCCGCGCCCGTTAAAAGTGAAGTGATGAAAAAAATTGAAACGGGGGAAAATCCGCTCGTTCTGCAGGATGAGAAGGATTTTCTGCGCATTTATCGGAAATCCGCCCCCTTTGCCCTATCCGCTCAAAAAAGTCTTTGTCCAAACAGCCTTGGATAATCGCCTTTTTTATGAAAAAGCATTGAGGGAAATCGGCCCGGATTTTCTTTCGCTGGAGGGGCAACTGCCCATGATTAAAGTACCCGTGCTTATCGCATGGGGTGATCAGGATAAAATTATTGATGTCTCCAGTGTGGCCGTTTTCGAAAAAGGCATAAAAAATCATCAGACCGTGATTATGAAAGATTGCGGACATGTGCCGATGATTGAAAAGCCGCAGGAGGCGGCAAGGCATTGTCTGGATTTTATCGAAAATTTAAAAAGTAAATAAAAAGTTTTTTCAGGCGTTAATTGCTAAAAAGGGAAATCCCCATCCGGCTTTTGTTCCTGCATGGCGGGCTTGGGTGCGTGCACATATTTGACGGCCCGTTCGTGCGCCGCGAGCGCGTGGACAACGATGGATTTAGGTGTTGTCGGGCAGACCAGTTGGCAGGCGCCGCAGCCGATGCAGTATTTGTCATCCACCTTGGGGTAAAGAATATTTTTCTTGTCAATGAAGCTGATGGCGTGTGTCGGACATACCTCGCCGCAGGCCCCACAGTTGTTATGGTCTACATAAACCACGCAGATATCTTCGAAAATTTCCGCCTTTCCTATCCCCGCCAGTTTTTTCTCTTCCAGATTAAGCGGCAGTATCGCGCCGGTGGGGCAGACCTGTCCGCAGGAATTGCATTCGTAATCACAAAAGCTTTTCTCAAAGTCCATCAGCGGCTGCATTAAACCCGCAACGCCATACTCAAGAAAGGAGGGTGTCAGAACTTTTGTCGGGCAGGCGCTGACGCAGAGATGACAGGCGCTGCAAAATTGCGTAAAGCGCTGCAATCGCACCGATCCCGGCGGACTAATCGGCGGTTTCTTTTTTTGACGGGTAGCGGCGATTGCCGTTCGGATTTTGTTGTTAAAAAGAAGCAATACGGAGGATAGCGCCGCCATACTGCCGATGAGAAAGCCGCGGCGCTGCGCAGACCACTTATCTTGTGATGTGGAGAATGAAGCGCGTTTGTAGTTTATTGCCGGCTGAGGGCACGCGCCTAGGCAGTTAAAGCAGGCCACGCAGCGGGTAGCGTCAATGGTTTTGTTTTCCAGATCGATGCAGCCGGCTTTGCAGACCGTTTCGCACCGCAGGCACTCGGTGCAATGGTTCTCATCAAGTGTGAATTTAAATATGGAAAAACGGGAAATCAGGCCAAGTAGCGAGCCGACCGGGCAAACAGTATTGCAATAAAGCCGTCCGTAGCGCGCCGCAGCAAAGACAATGCCGAAAAAGAAGAGCATGCTGATAACCAGCGCCAGAGGCGGGATGTAAGCTGTTTCTTTCTGAAAAATATAGACGTGAAAGAACTGTGAAATTGCAATGGCGGTATTGTAAAGCCAGACAAAAGAAGGTTCCAGCACATGATTGATGATTCTGGCCGTCAGGGAATAAGGATCCAGAAGATTAAGCAGGGACATGGAGCCGATAAGCGCCAGAACAATAGTTAATGCTAGTATCGAATAGCGCAGCCAGGTAAAAGGTTTTTGAAAAGAGTGTATGTTGCGCCAGCCCATCTTGCGTGATGAGTGGATAAAAAAATCCTGCATTGCCCCGAGCGGGCACAGAAACGAACAGTAAACCCTGCCGCATATCAGGGTAATCGCCAAAAGAAAAATCAGCCCTCCGGCAACCAGCAAACCGGGATTGCTGAGAACTTTGAGCAGGGCGGGAACAAACTGAAAGGACAGTAAAACGGACGAAAGCGCGGCGGCTGTTTTTTCCCCGCTGAAAAAAAGAAAGACAAATAAAGTAAATATGAACGTGGAAAATAAAGTGCGGATTTTAATCAGGCGCAATGAAGATGTCCGTTACAGGGCGAAAGTCACAATCTTGAGCTCTTTCAAATTCATGTTGCCGATTTTCTGCTCGTGGGCCATTTTAATATAACTGATATCTTCCGGTTCCCGGCCGAATATTTTCGCCGCCGCCGCGTCCACCGCGACGATATCGCGTGAAAGCAAAATGGTTTTTCTGAGCTGCACGTTGGTCGGATTTTCCACATTTTGGCCCGAAGGGCCATGGCTCATCATCACGCGGTAGGCGTCCACGATGTTCAAATCAGGTTTGCGATAAAGGCAGAAATCGGCGATGCACTGATCGAGTCCTGTCAGATGATACTCCATGCGGTTTCTGATGATGACCATGAGATTTTTCATGGCGATGGAAAGATGCGCGGAGCCGTGATGTTTTAGCACCGGCACAT
>JBBIHZ010000066.1:3990-8987 GCA_037446735.1 Deltaproteobacteria bacterium | reverse complement strand
CACAAGTCTGCCATTGGGAGCCAACTGCTCAAGCAAATGCTGTGGCACCTCCGGAACCGCGGCGGTTGTGATGATCGCGTCAAAAGGTGCTTCCTCTTTCCAGCCGTAGGAGCCATCACCGACTCTTATGGCGACATTATAAAAATTTAACTGGTCAAGAATATTTCTCGCCTTTGTCGCGAGTTTGGCTAGCCGCTCGACAGAAAAGACACGAAAAGCCAAAGAGGCAAGGATTGCCGTCTGATAACCAGATCCGGTGCCAATTTCCAAAACGCGATCTGTTGGTTTTAATTCCAACGCCTGGGTCATCAGCGCGACGATATATGGCTGAGATATGGTCTGATGGCCGTCAATAGGTAATGGATTGTCATTGTAAGCCTGATCCGCCAGCCCCTCATCAACAAAAACATGCCGGGGAACTGTTTCCATTACTTTAAGAACACGCTCATCATGGATGTCTCGCGAACCAAGCTGTGCCTCCACCATTTTTTTTCTTAATTTTCTATATTTATCCATTTGAAATCCTTCATTTTCTTCTTCTCAGGAATCTTATATATTTCATAAACGCGGTCATGACGACGCAAACCCATTGCTTCACGGGTAACAATCAAATAGTAATATTTAAGCTGCGCTTTACCATGCTCGGCGTTATATTTTTCAATGGCGTAATTAATTTCTGTAAACAATTCCCTTTTCTTCGTTGCCGATAATTCTGTTTTTTCATGATTTTTCAAACTTTGCAAAGTTCTGATTTTAAGTTCTATATCACGATTCAGGGCGTTCAACTTATCCAGCGCATCGCCAAGCGCATTTCCGGCGCGGCTGAGCACGGCGGCTCTTTCGCGCATAATTTCTTCAAAAATATTGTCGTGATGATTATTTTTTGTCTTTATGGCAGATGACATTATTTTCCCGTCTAAACATTGTTTTGTTTTTTACCATCTAAAAGCACATTTATCAACAAACAAAAGTTTTCCTTTACAGATTCCCGTTCTTTCGCATACTATAAAAAAAATTTTTTTTGCACCCAGAAAGAATGCACCTATGCCCAGATCAAATAAATATACTTTAGCACAAGCCGTGCGCCAGGCCTATGCCCGCGGCCAGGAAGACGAAACCCTTCTGCCCCTTGTTTTGACGGACAAAAAGGGAACCCCTCTGGGCCGACTCATAACCGGGGATTGCGTTATCTTTTACAATATACGAGGTGAAAGGGAAATCGAGCTTACGCGCAGCCTGACCGAAGATAATTTCGATAAATTTTCCACAGGGAAAAAACTGTCGCTAAATTTTGCGACAATGATTGAATATCATAAAAACCTTAATGTTCAAGTTGCCTATCCTCCTGAAAATGTGATCAATGACACGCTCAGCGATATAATCGCCCAACACCAATTGAAACAAGTCAAAATCACCGAAGCGGAAAAAGCCATTCATTTAGGATATTTCTTCAGCGGAAAAAAAAATAAACCTGTTGCGAGGGAAGAAAGAATCGTCGTGCCGACGCGCAAGGACGTCGTTCTTTTTGACGAAGCGCCGCAGATGTCCATTAACGAAATAACGCGCGCCGCATTAAATAAAATCAGCGACGATACCACCGACTTCATTGTGGTAAATTTTCCCAATGTTGACGTTGTCGGCCATATCGAAAATGAGTCAGCGGTGATTGAAGCAGTTGAGGCGGTGGACAAACATATCGGTATTTTAGTTGAACGCGCGCGGGAAAAACAAATTCCCGTTATTGTAACCGCTGATCATGGCACGGTGGAAAAGTGGCATTATCCTGACGGCGCAGTAGATACCGGGCATACTAACAGCCCTGTACCCTTTATCCTCGTCCATCCGGAACGTAATATCGCCCTGCGTAATAAAGGATTGTTAATTGATGTCGCCCCCAGCATTTTAAATATTTTGGGATTACCTGTTTCGCCTTTAATGACGGGAAAATCTTTGATCAGGGGAAAAATCGTATCTAAAACAAATCGGCGACGGCTTTTGCTGATTATCGCGGATGGATGGGGATACAATGAAAACAAAACGGGCAATCTTATTTTTCAAGCCAAAACTCCTGTCATGGATGAATTAATGAATCTATACCCCATCAGCATTCTTAAGTCTTCAGGAGAAGCGGTGGGTCTCCCTCCGGGCACGGTCGGCAATTCCGAAGCAGGACATCTTCATATAGGCGCGGGAAGAGTAATTTTATCCGACAGGCGCAAAATTGATGAAGGAATCAACGACAGATCTTTCTACTCAAATCCCGTTTTTCTCGACATCATGAAAAAGGCCAGAACCAGAAATCGGCCTCTTCATCTGATGGGAATTGTCTCTTTTTTCAGTTCGCACGGCTCCATCAATCATCTTTTCGCCCTGATGGATATGGCCAAGCAAGAAGGCGTGGCCCAGCTTTTCGTCCATGCCATGCTGGGACGGCGCGGCGAAATGCCGGAAAGCGGCGCGCGCTACATTCAAAAAATTGAGCAAAAAGCAAATAATATTAAAGTGGGCAAAGTTGTCTCAGTTATTGGTCGCTACTGGTCGATGGACCGCGAGGAAAACTGGGACAGAATTGAAAAAACTTACCGTATGCTGGTCTACGGCGAAGGAGAAAAAATAGCGGAGTAATGATATTATGCAAAGAAAGGTCAATGAAACGACAATTGAACTTGTTTGCGGTGATATTACCGAAGAGCAGACCGACGCCATTGTCAATGCCGCCAATGAGCGCCTAGCCGGCGGAGCCGGCGTTGACGGAGCCATTCACCGCGCCGGAGGGCCTGCGATCATGGAAGAATGCCGTAAAATCGGCTGCTGCCCCACGGGACAAGCCGCAATCACCACCGGAGGAAATCTGAAAGCTAAATATGTCATCCATACTGTTGGACCGGTTTACCGCGGCGGCGGCAGACGCGAAGCAGATTTGCTGCAAAGCGCCTATCGTAAAAGCCTTGAGCTTGCCGCGGAGAAAAAATTGCAAAGCATTTCATTTCCGGCCATTAGTACCGGCGTTTATGGCTATCCCGTTGACGAAGCTGCCCAGATAGCTCTTTCCACATGCATAGATTTTGCGAAAATAAATACGGGAATCAAGCTGATTCGTCATGTTTTATTCAACAGCAATATTTACGATATTTTTGCCGAAAAAATGAACAAACTTACCTAATTTAGGGGTGTGTTGATGCTACAGTCTATCTCATCAAAAATATTCAGCAAAGAAAAAACACTCTCAATCAATACCGCCGATTTGTTAAGCAACAGAGCTCTCTTTGAACGTCAGAATAAAAAAGTAAGTTTTTCCAACTGTTAGTACCGGTATAGTCATGCGCAAAAAGAATATGCAAAATAAATTATATTCCCTCGGCGATATTCTTTTTCCCCTGCTTAAGCGCAGGGGGCTTTCCTATAAAATTGAAGAAAATAAACTCTTTAAACTTTGGCCGGACGCAGTTGGTGAAAAAATTTCTCAGCAAACCAAGCCGGACGCACTCAGAAACGCTACGCTTTTTGTCAAAACAACTTCTCCTATCTGGATACAGCAACTTCACTTCATGAAAGATGAAATAATGATGAGACTAAATAATATTTGCGGCAAAAACATCGTGAAAGAAATCCGCTTCTCTATCGGTTATATTGCTGAGGATAACGTCCCTAGTTCAACAAAAAACAATCAGGCTTTTTTGCAAGACCGAGACAAAAAAATGATTGCCGCCTGCACAAAGTCGTTGTCCGATCCGGAGTTGGCCTCTATTTTCCGTCGCGTGATGCGCGGTGAAATCAGCCGGCGACGCATCCTGGAGGCGCGGCAAGATCGTGAAAAATGATTTTCATTTGCTGCGTGTATTGTCTGTTTCGATTGTAAACATAAAGTGATGGCTCTATTTTAAGCTCTTCCCTGCCCTGACTGGCGGCTTCGACCAAAACAAATTCCGCGGCCATATCCGCAGCAGAAAAGACGAGTTTCATTCTTTTTGGCTCCATATTATTATTTTTCAAATTCCAGATTAGATGCGCCAATCTTTTTGCGGGATAAATTACGAATATCTTTCCGTTTGGTTTTATCAAATATTTTGCCGCTTGGATAAAAGCAGCCACAGACCCTTTTATCTCATGGCGCGCGATCGCTTTTTGTGAATCAGGATTTATTCTTCCCGACTTCAGCATCCGATAAGGCGGGTTAAAAAAAACGCAGTCAAAAGAATTCCCCGGCAGATATTTTTTTATCTCTTTTGCGTCTCCTCTTATGGCGGCCACTCTTTCATTTAGCGAGTTGATGCCGATATTTTTTTGCGCCAATTCCCAAAGTTCATCTTGAATTTCCAAACCGGTAAAGCGAACATGAGGAAAACGCCTCGCCAAAATCAGTATGATAACGCCGCTGCCGCAGCCTAATTCAACCGCGTGCGTGTTTTTTTTCAGGAAAATAAAATGCGCCAGTAAAAGCGCGTCGAGCGAAAACCTGTACCCATTTCTCTTCTGACAGATTTTCAGCTGACCGTTTATAATTTCATCAATCGTCTCTGCATTCATCTTTGCGAGCTAATTATCAATCCAGTTCATGGACAAAAATTCCGCTGCGCAGTTTAGGTTCAAACCAGGTTGATTTCGGAGGCATAATCTTTCCGGCATCGGCCACATTCATTATCTGCTCCATGGACGCCGGATAAAGGGAAAAAGCGACGGCATACTCACCGCTACGCACCAGTTTTTCCAATTCTCCCATGCCTCTGATGCCGCCGATAAATTTTATCCTGTCATCCGTGCGCGGATCAATTATACCCAAAACAGGGCCCAAAAGATTATTTTGCAGGATGGACGCATCCAGGGAGTCGATCGGATCATCTTCATTGAAGCTGGCTTTGCGAGCAGTAAGTTTATACCAGGAGCCTTTCAGATACATGCCGAACTCGTGCATTTTTTGCGGTGACTTTTCTTTGAAATCAGGCTCGACAACGAATTTATCGCCGATAATATTTAAATATTCGTTTAGGCTCAGTTTA
>JBBIHZ010000066.1:0-3980 GCA_037446735.1 Deltaproteobacteria bacterium | reverse complement strand
TCACGGCGCGGTTATAATCCATGATTTTCAGTTGATTTGACGGAAAAAGAACCGCCATGATGAAATTATACTCTCTGAATTCCTGTCGCGAATTACTGTCTTTTTTTCCGCGTGAGCGCGCGACTTCTGTTGCCGCCGCCGCCCGATGATGCCCGTCCGCGATGTAGAGAACGTTTACAGATAAAAATATTTTTTTAATTTCACTGATTATTTTCTCATCTTGCACAACCCACACTGCGTGAGCGATTGAATCCTCAGCAGTAAAATCATATTCGGGGGTGTTTTTTTTAACATCTTCGATTATCTTACTCAGCGCCTCCTGGGAACGGTAGGCGATAAAAACAGGTCCTGTCTGTGCGTTAACCGTGTCAATATGTCTTGTGCGGTCTTCCTCCTTATCCCTTCTTGTCA
The DNA here is from genome assembly GCA_037446735.1 of Deltaproteobacteria bacterium. Taxonomy (GTDB): domain Bacteria; phylum Desulfobacterota; class Syntrophia; order Syntrophales; family Smithellaceae; genus UBA4810. Next base: position 3,569 of record JBBIHZ010000066.1, on the reverse strand, counting down.
GTTCGTGTTTTTTTATTTTGCCAGCTTCATACTCGGCCGCGCTCACTAAACCCACAAGGCCGGTTTGTTCTTGTTGCCCCATGCTCTGCCTGTAGACATAAAAGCAAGGTTTGATATCTTTTATAAAAGCACCTTCTTCTTTCAATTTAATAAAATTTTGTTTTGCTTTTTCATAGATAATGCTGTCATCGCTTTTCGTGCCGTCAGGGACATCAATTTCCGACTTTTCTACATGCAGAAAACTCAAAGAGTTACCCGCGACGGCTGATTTTCCTTCTTCTCTGGTCATTACGTCATAGGGTAAGGAAGCTACTTTTGCGACATACCGCCTACTTGTCCTTACTGCTTTGAAGGGTAATACTAATGCCATACAAATTAAATCTCCTCTTGCGCGGTCAGATAACATAATGCCATAATCACCGCAATGTGAAATTGCTCCAAAAAATAAATATTTTCAAGGATCTCTTATGAATAATGTTCTGGTATTCATTCACGGGCTGGAAAGCAGCGCGCTGGGAACAAAAGGCCAATATTTCCGCCAACATTTTCCCCATATGATTATTGAAGATTTCACGGGGGATTTTAAAGCAAGGATGAATAAGCTCAATGCTATCCTGCGGGGAAAGGAAAATCTGATCATCGTCAGCTCCAGTTATGGCGGCGCCATGGCTGTTCAATACGCGCTGGATAATGAAAAAAATATTAGAAAACTTATTTTACTCGCTCCGGCTCTTCATCTTAACGAACTTTTCTTGCCGCTAAATAAGGTTTTTCGCGTACCTGTAATTATTTATCACGGCCTGCAGGATAATGTCGTAGAACCTTATCTTGTTGAGAAAATTGCCAGGAAATGTTTCGTCAATCTTCAGCATCATTTTGTTGAAGATGATCATTCGCTACATGATACATTTCCTCTTTTGGACTGGCGCACCATTCTGGAAACTGATTAATAAAAAAGCGCAATAAATATGCAAATTTATAACAACTTATACCTTGACAATATCATTTAGATAACTTAACATTCCGCCAATTTTTGCGGGTTTATCTATGTCCATATATGCGAGAAAGATAGTAATACGTTACACTCCAGACGTCGTTCAACAGCCGGTCATCTACCAGCTCGTCAAAAAATACGACCTTGTCTTCAACATATTAAAAGCGAGAATATTCCCGCGTCGCGAGGGCGTTATTGTTTTGGAGCTTTCCGGCACGAAGGAAAATTTTGATCACGGCATACGTTTTTTGAAGGAAATGGGCCTGAAAGTTGAACCTCTTTCCAAGAGCGTCAGTCAAAACTGCGATAAATGCGTCCATTGCGGCGCCTGCACCGCGTTTTGCCCCACCCAGGCGCTTTCCTTTGCTAACGGCTCCAGTAAGGTTATTTTTGACGCAGAAAAATGCAACGGCTGCGAGCTTTGCGTTTCCGCCTGCCCGGTGCGGGCAATGGAAATTAATTTGCTGTAGTTACTATTTTTCGCAAACATCACTCGCAGTAATAATTTTCCATCAGAAAGATTTATTTCCCAATGGCAGTTCATAGCAAGGGTTTTGACAACGAAAAATACATCCAAGAACAGACATCGGAAATTCTTCAAAGAGTAAAGCGTTTCAATAACAAACTTTATCTGGAATTCGGCGGCAAACTTCTCTATGACTATCACGCCTCACGCGTTCTTCCCGGCTATGACCCCAACGTCAAAATGCGCCTGATTAAAGAGCTTAAGGATCGCGCGGATATTCTGCTTTGTATTTATGCCGGGGATATCGAACGAAAAAAAATCCGCGCCGATTTCGGTATAACGTATGATTCCGACGCCATGAAACTGATTGACGACCTGCGCGCGTGGAATATCAATGTCATGGGCGTCGTGATCACACGTTTTGACAATCAGCCCTCCGCTGTATTATTCAAAAACAAGCTGGAACGCAGAGGCATTAATGTTTTTACTCATTCCTACACTAAGGGATATCCTACTAACGTTGACATGATCGTCAGTGACGTTGGTTACGGGGTAAATGAATATATCAAAACCGAAAAACCGCTTGTCATCATCACCGGCCCCGGTCCAGGCAGCGGTAAGCTTGCCACCTGCCTTTCTCAACTTTATCATGATTATAAAAGAGGAATTTCTTCAGGCTACGCCAAATTCGAAACATTTCCCATCTGGAATTTGCCGCTTAAACATCCGGTAAACGTCGCATACGAGGCGGCCACCGCCGATATCCGCGATTTCAATCAGATCGATCCTTTTCATCTGGAAGCTTACGGCGAAGCATACGTTAACTATAACCGAGACGTGGAAGTATTTCCGGTGCTGAAAAGAATCCTGGAAAAAATCACCGGCAAATCTTCTTTTTACAAATCACCAACCGATATGGGTGTTAACCGGGCGGGCTTCGCGATTACGAATGACGACTTGACCAAAGAAGCGGCAAAGCAGGAAATTATCCGCCGCTATTTCCGCTACCGCTGCGAATACGCAATGGGTTTTGCCGATGCCGAAACGGTCCAGCGCGTCGAATTGTTTCTCAACGACTTTAATCTCATACCGGAAGACAGAGCAGTCGTTCAGCCGGCACGCGATGCCGCCAAACAAGCCATGGAACTAGACAAAGGCAATGACGGCATCTATTGCGGCGCCGCCGTTGAACTGAAAGACGGCACCATTATTACCGGAAATAACTCGCCGCTGATGCACGCAGCGTCCAGCGCGGTTATTCACGCCCTGAAACATCTGGCGGATATACCCGATAAAATTAAATTGCTGCCCGCAAATATCACTGATTCCATCCGCAAACTTAAAACGGAAATACTCGAAGAAACAAATGTCAGTCTGGATGTCGAAGAAGCGCTGATTGCCCTCAGCATCAGCGCCACAACAAATCCTGCCGCCGAACTTGCCTTGGATAAATTAAGAGACCTCCAAAATTGCGAAATTCACATGACTCATATTCCCACGCCCGGTGACGAGGCGGGACTCAGGCGCATGGGGGTAAACCTGACTACCGACCCCGTTTTTTCCACCAACAATCTTTTTATTACCTGATTTATTTTATCTGGTTGATTCCGCAGCGTTTTTTTAACGCCTTGATGTCCGTGTCAGACAACTCCAGGTTTTCGGAATTAATCAGGCGGTACATTATGGCCTTTTCATCATTATTGTGCGGCAACCCCAACGCGTGTCCCAATTCATGCGCCAAAACACGAATCAATCGTTCTTCGCTCTCATACAAATAAACAGTAATAGATTCTTTTCCGGCTTTTTTTTCGTAAAACCCTTCGCCATATTCCGGCCCTAGATTTTCTGCCGTATTTTTATGGTCGATCAGATCAAGATTATGAATCGCGGCTATTTCGTTGATCACCACAATAATGCTGTTTATCGTCTCGACGATTTGCTTAACTTCCTGCTCACGCGATTCCAGTTCAAACTTTAAGAAGTCTAACTCTTCTTTTTCCTTCATTAATTTATTATAGCTGGAAGCCGGAGCGCCACCTCGTTGCTGCCAGAATCTGTAAAAGTCAACCACTTGCCGGACAGTCAGTCTTTGATCGGCAGCGCTTTTTT
>JBBIHZ010000065.1:8735-8987 GCA_037446735.1 Deltaproteobacteria bacterium | reverse complement strand
TTCTGCCTGTATATCCTCCGTTTTCCCAGACGCCGTTTTTCGGGTCAATTAGCCTGCCGGGTGTCAGGGGCGATGCAAATATCGGATAGGAAAGATATGCCTGGTCGTCGTGGAAAGCAAAAAAATCTCTCACCCATCCTTCTCCCTGCGCGGGACTGTTGATTGCCGGGTTGCTGCTCGTGATCCAGCGTTTTGTGGCCACCGGTTTCTCCTGCCCCTGATAATATCCCGCGAGCTGATCCCAGTTGTAAT
>JBBIHZ010000065.1:0-8725 GCA_037446735.1 Deltaproteobacteria bacterium | reverse complement strand
CCTGCGGGCATGTGCGTAAGCTCCAGCTTCCGCATGCCTGCACGTAGCGTAAACTTCATCTTGCGCCTGCGGGCATGTGCGTAAGCTCCGGCCAGTTGTGTGTGCGGTTGGAAGATGAAGCGTCAAAACCAAACGCGTCGGTTGAGCCGTAAAATTGCGTGTTGTCACAAATCAGTATCTCACTGGAAAATCCGTCAATAGCCAGAATTTCATCGATTACCGCCTTGATGCAGCCCGTGTGCGTGTAGCCCTGATTCGGCCACTGGGCGTTACCCTTTATAATCACAACATCTTCCGCGCCAATAAAAGTAGTTATTCCGCCCATCAGATCAAAGAGCTTAACGATATTTTGCTCATACGAGCCATTTTTCACCAGATAGGCAGTGACATCCTTCACGTTGTTATCCGGCGGAGGATCAGCCAACTCCGTTGACCCGGAGGAACCAGAACCACCACCGCCACCGCCGCAGGAGATATGCAGAGAACTCAAAATCCCCACGCCAGCCAGCGCTACAGACGCTTTGCCGGTATTTTTCAAAAAATCACGCCGCGTGATGGAATTATTTTTTTCATCAATCAAAGAGGATCTGTTGTTGTGATCATCTTTTTCCCGAGCGCTCATATACTTTCCTTTCATCTTTTGGCATCATACACAAACAGGCGGAACGCGTTTCGCCCAGGGCCTGGCTTTTTCCAGTTGCGCGGCCAGGCGAAAAAGCGTGGCTTCATCTCCGTAGCGTCCGACAAACTGAATACCAATGGGCAGGTTCTGCTCATTCCAGTAAAGAGGAACGGACATCGCCGGCTGACCGGTGGCGTTGCAGAGCGGTGTGAAGGGAACAAATTTCGCGGAGCGCCGCCATCCCCTGAGCGGGTCATCCGCCGTCGCGTCCATCTCGCCGATCAAAAGCGGCGGCTCGCCCAGCGTGGACGTCATAAAAATGTCGTAGTCCAGAAAAAAGCGCGCCACATCGCGGGAAATCGCCTGCATCTTTTCCACCCCAGCAAGATAATCAGCGGAAGTAAATTTTTTTCCCTGCTCGCAAAGCGCCCAGGTTAAAGGCTCGTAATCTTCATGCTTTGGTTCCCGACCGGCGACATCCGCGATCCAATCGATGGTCGCGGCGCAGTTGGCCGCCCAGATAACATTGAAAGCACGCCCCAAAACTTTTCTGTCGATAACCGGGTTTTTGCAAGTAAGTTTATGGCCGAGCTTGCGGCACAGGCGCGCCGCGTCTTCCAAGGCCTTTGCGCAGTCCGCGTGAATTTCTTCGCCGTCGAGCGTCTGCGCGAAATACGCGATGCGCAGGCGTCCCGGTTTTTTCTTTATTTCTTCCGCGTAAGGGCGCGCCGGTTCCGGCGCCACATAGGGATCGCCGGGAACGTAACCGCGCGTCGCGTCCAGAATGGCCGCGCTGTCGCGCACGGAACGGGTCAGAACATGCTCGTTCACCAGCCCGCTCATCGCGTCTCCGACATCCGGCGCCAGAGAATTTCTCGCGCGCGTGGGCTTGAGGCCGAACAGCCCGCAGCAGGAAGCCGGAATGCGGATGGAACCGCCGCCGTCATTGCCGTGCGCGGCGGGAACAATGCCCGCGGCCACTGCCGCCGCCGAACCACCGCTCGATCCGCCGGACGTCCGGTTCACGTCCCACGGATTGCGGCACGGCCCCAGGAACTTTGATTCCGTCACCGGCGTCAGGCCCAGCTCCGGCGTGTTGGTTTTCCCCACGATAATAAAACCGGCTTTTCGATAACGGCTGACGAGTTCCGAGTCGTGATCAGGAACATAATTTTTCATATTTTTGGTGCCGAAGGTCATACGCACGCCCTTGCAGGAAGCAACCAGATCCTTCACCAGAAAAGGCACACCCGCGAAGGGACCGGCGGGAATTTTGCCTTTGGCCGCCTTCATGGCCTCGTCATACATCGGCGTGACCACGGCATTAAGCTTTGGATTCAGCTTTTCAATCTGCTCGATCGTTGCCTCGATAAGTTCTTTTGGCTTAACTTTTTTGCTTTTCACCAATCCGGCCAGCGCCGTCGCGTCCAAAAATTTCAGCTGGTCAAATCCTTTCATCAGGTCATCTCCTTAATTTTGGTGACGTTATTTTATGCTTTAATAAATAATTTAGCAACAGCGTTCATTAAACCGATATCCTATTAATTTTATTGGGGTAGTTCTATGGCATTTTCATTACGCAATAAACAATAATTTTTCGTTGACTAGCCACTCATTTTCCTGTTTTCTATACCAAAATATCATAACCGGGAGTCATAAAATGTATGAAAAAAAGCCATGGTTAAAGTTCTACGGACAGGTCCCGCACACGCTGGAATATCCGCGGGTTTCCATGTATGAGGCAGTGCGGCTCTCCGCCACGGAGCATCTTGACGAACCGGCCTACGATTTCTTAGGCCATACCTCCACCTACCGGACTTTTATGGAGGAAATTGATCATTGCGCCGACGCGCTGACGGCCATCGGCGTGCAAAAAGGCGATCGCATCACCATCTCCATGCCGACATCCCCGCAGGGCATCATCTGTTTTTATGCCGTCAACAAACTGGGGGCTGTATCGAGCATGATTCACCCTCTTTCCCCCGCCAACGAAATCGAGTTTTATCTCAATGTCGCCAAAAGCAGATTTGCCCTCACGCTTGACGCTTTCTACGGCAAGTTCAAAGAGGTCAAAGACAAAACGCCTCTGGAAAAACTGATCCTCGCGCGTATTCCCGATTATCTGCCGCCGCTTAAAAGAATCGGGTTTAATCTGACCCTGGGGCGCAAAATTCCCAAGGTTCCGAAAGACCCGATGGTCATCTGGTGGCGCAATCTGATGCGGGGCAATTATCCGCCCGCGCCCAAGGTCAAGGTGGACACGGATGACCTGGCTGTTATCCTTTACAGCGGCGGCACAACCGGCGTTCCCAAAGGCATTATGCTTTCCAACATGAACTTTATCTCCGAAGGAAAGATGGTCTCCGAATGGGGCAAGATGGGCGATGCCGATTCCATCCTGGCCATTTTGCCCATTTTTCACGGCTTTGGTCTGGGCGTTTGCGTCAATGCCTGTTTCATGGGCGGCGGGAAAACAATTCTCGTGCCGACCTTCACGCCGGAAACCGTCGCGGAGCTCGTCTACAAGCACAAGCCCTCTTTTGTGGTGGGCGTTCCCACGCTTTATGACGCGCTCAGCCGCAACCCCAAATTCTGCAAGGCGGATTTAAGCTGCCTGCGCGGCACTTTCAGCGGCGCCGACACCCTTCCCCGCACGGTAAAAGAAAGATTTGAGAGTGTCGTAAAAAAGCAGGGCGGCACCGTTCAACTGCTCGAAGGATACGGACTCACCGAAGCGGTCACCGCGATTATGTCCACCCCCATCGATCAGTATCGTGAGGGCAGCATCGGCATTCCTTATCCGGATATGCTGGCGAAAATAGTGCGCTCCGGCACAACCGAAGAGGCTCCCTGCGGCGAAGAGGGAGAAATCTGCGTTGCCGGCCCCGCCGTCATGATGGGCTATCTGGACCAGCCCGAAGAAACGGCGGAAACGCTGCGCAAGCATCCCGACGGCAGAATCTGGCTGCACACCGGCGATATCGGCACGATGGACGAGGACGGATTCTTTTATTTCAAGCTGCGCCAGAAGCGCATGATCAAGTCATCCGGCATGAACGTCTATCCCGCGCAGGTGGAGGATATTCTTTACCGCCATCCCGACGTGCAGGAAGCTTGCGTTATCGGCGTGCCCGACGAAGCGCAGGTGCAGAGGGTCAAGGGATTTGTCGTTTTAAAAGACGCCAAAAAAACTTCCCCGGAAATGGCAAAACAGCTGATCGATTTCTGCCAGGAGCATCTCATCAAATGGAGCTGCCCGCGCGAAATCGAATTCCGGGAAAGTCTACCCAAAACACTGGTAGGAAAAGTCGCCTTCAACGTGCTTGAGAAGGAAGAAATCGCCAAACTGAAAGCCGCCGGAAAATTTGCCGGTAATTAAAATATAAGAAGGTAGCAATCTATGAAAGAACTCACCCAACTGAAAAAAGTCGTTTCCAATCCTTACGCCTACGTCCGCAAATACAAAAAGCAGACCGGCAAGAAAATTGTCGGTTATTGTTGCTCCTACGCGCCGGAAGAAATAATCTGGGCCGCAGGCGCGCTGCCCGTGCGGTTGTTCGGCACAAACGAAAACATTCACCTGGCCGACACGCACCTGCAGTCATACTGCTGCTCGCTGGTGCGCGGCATTCTGGAAGAAGCCCTGGACAAGAGCCTCGATTTCATCGATGGAGTGGTTTTTCCGCATACCTGCGATTCCTTTCAGCGGCTCTCCGATATCTGGCGGCTGAACATCACCGGGCAGTTTCATCTTGATGTCGTGCTGCCCGTAAAGCTCGATACGCCCAGCGCCAAGAAATACCTAGCCGATGTTCTGGAAAAGTTCAGAAAAGACCTGGGCCGGGCGCTCGGAAAAGACATCACGGCCGCGATGCTTGCCCGCTCCGTTAAAACATACAACAAAATCCGCGCGCTTGTCGGCAAGCTCTACGACATAAGATGCAAGAACCCGCAAATCATCAGCGGCGCGGATTTTCACGCCGTCATCAAAGCGGCCATGATTATGGACAGGGATTATTACCTGAAAACTCTGACACAAATCATCAAACAACTGGAAAAAGCAAAACCGCGCAAAACGGGCGGCGAAGCAAAGCGCCTGGTGCTTTCCGGCAGCGTCTGCACGCATCCGGATATGTACGGCATCATCGAAAAAGCGGGCGGAGTCATCGTTTGGGATGATCTGTGCACCGGCTACCGGTTTTTCGAAGGTCAGATGAATGAAAAAATCGCGCCGCTCAAGGCGATTACGGCGCGCTACCTCAAAAGAGTGATTTGCCCCGCCAAGCATATGGAGCTGCGCGGGCGCGGCGAAAACCTCATCCGCCTGGTGAAGCAAAGCAAGGCGCAGGGCGTGGTGTTTTTGCTTCTGAAATTCTGCGACCCGCACGCTTTTGACTATCCTTATTTAAAGGAAATGCTCGATGCCGAAAAGATTCCTTTCATGCTTCTGGATATGGAAGCGGAACTCCCCTCGGCGGGACAACTGCAGACGCGTTTTGAAACTTTCATTCAAATTTTATAAACACCGACCGATAAACACACAAAGGAACAAAAAATGAAAAAAGCAATCTCCGAATTCTTCAAAATGGTTTTAATCTTTCTGGCCGGCAAATTCAAAAAGTTCACCATGCGTTTCAAGAAAACAAAAACGATGAAAGATTACATGATGGTTTATTACAGCCAGGCCAAATCAGCCAGGCTTACCGGCAAGAAAGTCGCGTGGATTACCAGCGGCGGCCCGGTAGAGCCGCTGATTGCCATGGATGTCATTCCTATTTACCCGGAAAATCACGGCGCGATGATCGGCGCCAGCAAAATGGGCGGGCAGCTGTGCGGCCTGGCGGAAAACATGGGCTATTCGGCGGATCTGTGCTCTTACGCGCGCTCGGACATCTCCTGCGCCACCGTCAACGGCGGACCCATTGGCGGCCTTCCCAGACCCGACATGCTGGTCTGCTGCAACAATATCTGCGGCACGGTGCTGAAGTGGTACGAAATTCAGGCGCGCTACTTCAATGTGCCGCTATTTATTCTGGATACGCCTTTCTGCCATACCGAATACACGGAAGAGATGGGCAGGTACGTGCGCGCCCAGTTTGATGAGTATTTTATCTTTTTGGAAAAGGCCTGCGGGAAAAAATTCGATTTTGAAAAACTGAAGCATGTCGGCCATCTCTCTCATCAGGGACAGCTTCTTTGGCAGGCGGTGCTCGATACCGCCACGCACAAGCCGTCGCCAATGAGCGCTTTTGACGCCTTTTATCACCTGGCGCTCATTGTCACGCTGCGCGGCACGCAGGACGTGCTTGATTACTACACGTGGCTTTTGTCATACATGAAAGGCCGCATCGCCCGCGGCATCGGGGCCGTGCCCAACGAGAAATACCGCTTGCTGTGGGACAATATTCCCATCTGGCACCGCACGAGGTGGCTGTCGGAAAAATTCGCTTCGCACAACGCCTGCCTGGTGGCCGATACCTACACCACGGCCTGGTGCGGCGCGCTCAGATACATCGATGAAAACAATTTCATTGATTCCGCGGCGGAGGCGCACGCCCGCATTTATCTGAATATCGGCATCGACCAGATGGCGAAAATGGTCATCGAAATGATTGACAAATACGACGTGGACGGATTTGTGCTCCATTCCAACCGCAGCTGCAAGCCCTACTCCTTCGGCCAGCTCGATATCCAGAAAATCGTGGAAAAAGAAAGAGGTATCCCCTGTCTGATGCTGGAGGCGGACATGACGGACGAGCGGACTTTCTCGGAAAGCCAGATTTCCACCCGTATCGACGCCTACATGGAGATTATAAAGGAGAGAAAAGGTAAAAATTAGAAGTTCTTTTCAGGCAAATAAGAAAACAACCGCGCTTTGTCATTGCGAGCTCTCGCAGAGAGCGTGGCAATCTGATTTGTGACAAGAGATTGCTTCGGTCGTTACTTTCCCTCGCAATGACAAATAAGAAAAAATGTATTACAAGGAAAAATTATCATGCTCACAGCAGGAATTGATATTGGCTCAATCACGGCGAAAGCCGCGATTGTGGAAGACGGAAAAATCATCGGCACAAGAGTAATCTTCACCGGCTACAACGCGGAAGCGGCGGGAAAAAATGTTTACGAAGATGTTCTCAAAGAAAGCGCGCTGGATAAATCCGGCGTGAAAAAAATTGTTTCCACCGGCTACGGACGCAACAGCGTCAAGTTTGCCGACAAGTCATTTACGGAAATTATGTGCCACGCCGCGGGCGCGTATCATCTGGATAAAAAAGTCCGCTCCATCATCGACATCGGCGGGCAGGACAGCAAGGCGATAATTCTCGATGGCGACGGCAAGGTAAAAAACTTTGTCATGAACGACAAATGCGCAGCCGGCACGGGACGGTTTCTGGAAGTGATGGCGCGCGCGCTGGAAGTGGACTTGGACGAATTCGGCGAGATATCCCTGAAGTCGAAAAAACCATCCAAAATAAGTTCCCTGTGCACGGTTTTTGCCGAATCGGAAGTCATCTCGCTTATCTCCAAAGGAGAAAAACGCCAGGATATCATCGCAGGCATTCATGAATCCATCGCGGCCCGGGTCGCGTCCATGTCGGCGCGGCTGGGGCTTTCCGAGCCGGTAATGATTACCGGCGGCGTAGCGCGTAATATCGGCGTGGTCAGGGCGCTGGAGAAAAAACTGACCATGAAAATTGAAGTATCGCCTTACGCGCAGGTCAACGGCGCGCTGGGCGCGGCTTTTTTAGCGGCTGCTTTATAAAATCATTCCCACAATGAAGCTATGAACAACATCCGCCGGACAAAAATAGTATGCACGCTCGGGCCATCCAGCGACAAGCCGGAAATCATCGAAAAAATGATTAAGGCGGGTATGAATGTCGCGCGGCTGAACTTTTCGCACGGCAACCATGAAGACCACGGCGAGAAAATAAAGCTTATCCGCGAGCTGTCAAAAAAATTAAAGCGCCCCGTCGCCATTCTTCAGGATCTGGCCGGGCCAAAAATCCGCATTGGTCAAATTCCCGAACCGGGGCTTCTGCTTCAGCCCGGCGACGAAATTATTCTGGCCACCAAAAAAAAGGACGCGGGTAGCAAACGAATCTTTGTTTCTTACGCCCCTCTGCCCGACGAGGTGCGCGCGGGCGACCGGCTGCTTCTGGCCGACGGCCTTCTGGAACTCACTGTATTGGAAACTAAAGCGTCCGAGATTTTGTGCCGCGTAGTCACCGGCGGCCTGCTTACTTCCAACAAGGGCATCAATCTGCCCACCGGCACGATACGCGCTCCCGCCGTCACGGAAAAAGATAAAAAAGACTTGCTCTTTGGCCTGGCAAAAGATGTCGATTACGTGGCCGTGTCTTTCGTTAAGACGGCGCAAGATATTATAAGTGTCCGGGAAATAATCGGGCAAAACAAAAAAGACACGCCGGTGGTAGCGAAAATTGAAAAACATGAAGCCGTGGATAATCTCGTGGAAATCATCGCGGCCTCGGACGGCGTGATGGTGGCGCGCGGCGATCTGGGCGTGGAAATTCCGCTGGAGGATGTGCCTTTAATCCAGAAGAAAATTATCAAGGAAGCGGGCAGCCAGAAAAAATTCGTGATTACCGCGACGCAGATGCTGCGCTCCATGGTGGAATCACCCCGGCCGACGAGAGCGGAAGCGGCGGATGTGGCTAACGCCGTTTTGGACGGAACGGACGCCGTTATGCTTTCTGAAGAAAGCGCTTCGGGAAATTATCCCGTTGAGGCGGTAAAATTCATGGATAAAATCTGCCGCGCGGCGGAAACCGGCTTTCCCTACAGCGACTATCTGGAGTTGAAACCCCAAAAAGAAGTTTCCGAATCCGTCGCCCATGCCGCCTGTGTGCTGGCCCAGCATCTGGACGCCAGATTTATCGTCTCACGCACTCTTTCCGGGGCCACAGCGCGTTTTATCGCGCGTTTCCGACCTCGCCAACCCATCCTGTCACTCTCGCCGGAGGAAAAAACCGTCAGACGGCTGGCGATAATCCGGGGATGCTTTCCTTATCTAGCGCATGACGCCGATTTGCCGGTCCGGTTGCTGGAAGAAGCGGCGCGCGCGGTTTTACCCGAAGT
>JBBIHZ010000064.1:0-8993 GCA_037446735.1 Deltaproteobacteria bacterium | reverse complement strand
GACGGCGGCTATTTTTTCCTCACCAGTCACCGTGGTAAAAACCGTCGCGCCGAAGGCCTTGGCCAGTTGAATCGCCGTGTAGCCGATGCCGCCCGCGCCGCCGTGCGCGAGAAATTTTTCACCTGCTTTGAGTTGGCCTCTTTCAAAAACATTAGACCAGACAGTGAAATAATTTTCCGGCAGTGCCGCGGCCTGGGCAAGCGTCAGTCCTTGGGGAACAGGCAAGCAGTGCGCCGCGGGAGCCAGGCAATATTCGGCGTAACCGCCGCCGTGCGCAAGCGCGCAGACAACATCACCGATTTTCCAATCTGCAACGTCAGCGGCTTTGGCCGCGATTTTTCCGGATACTTCCAATCCGAGGACGGGTGACGCGTCCGGCGGGGGAGGGTAAGCGCCCGCGCGCTGTAAAATATCCGGGCGGTTCAAGCCGGCGTAGACGACTTCAATCAGCACACAACCTGGCTGAAGCTGAGGCAGAGAGCCATCTTTCAGGCGCATAATTGCGGCAGGTCCTCCGCTGCCGTGGTTAATGTATTTCATGGTTGAGGGAATTGACATATTCTTATCTGCCCAGCACAGCTTCGATTAAGTGCGGCCCCGGCGCACCAAGCGCCGCCTTCAGCTCTTGGGCAAAATCTTCCGCCGTGCTCACACAAACGGCGGGAATATTCATGGACTTGCCAAGGCTGACCCAATCAATGGGCGGATTGTCCATATTGATTAAGGCCGCTGCCGCCTCGCCCAGCGACGTAATTCCGGCGCGGCGGCATTCGAATTCAATCGTAAAGTATTTGCGGTTGGAACAGATTATCGTAATAATGTTTGTTTTTTCGTGCGCCTGTGACCAAAGCGCCTGCACGGTATACATCGCGCTGCCGTCGGCCTCAATATTAATTACCTGCCTTTCCGGGCAGGCCAGCGACGCGCCCAGAGCTAAAGGCATGCCCATTCCGATAGCGCCGCCGGTCAGCGACATATGGCTATGTGGCTTTAATGTCTGCGCGAGCGCGTAGTAAGGCGCGCCGGCGGTAACTCCCTCTTCCGCAATGATGCAACCTTCGGGCTGCAGATTGGCAATAACCGCGCCGAGTTTTTGAGAATTTAGTTTTCCTGTGGGCATTTCCGGCAAAGCGTAGCTTGCCAAAGCGGACGATGTGTCTATATTTTCACGCGCACCCAAAGCATCGGCTAATTCCGCGAGCGCCAAAGTTGTATCCTGCTTGTCGTCGTCAATCCTGATTTTCTTTTGTTGGGGATTAAAATAAAAACTCTGACCGCCTTTGTATCCGAAAAAAGCCACCGGTTCTTCGGCTCCCGCCAGAACAAAAGAATCGTATGCGGCCAGAAGCTGTGATGCCTGCTCCGGAAAATAAGGAATCCTTTTTAACAAGGGCAGTCCCGCGCCGCGCTCCAGATAGGCGGGAAAAGTAATCATCAGCAAATCGCAGCCCGTGGCGGCTTTTATTTTTGCCGCCGTCAGGAGTCCTTCTTTGCGCAGGGCGCGTCCGCCTAGGATTAAAGCAAGCTTGGCTGATTTTTTGATGAGGTTTGCCGCCGCCTGAATTTTTTTACGATTGAGCGGCTCGAATTTAAATTCAGGCGGTGTTATTTTTTCTCCGCTGTATTCCGACCACTGATAATCGGCGGGGACAATTAGCGTGGAAATTTGGCCGTAAAGAGAGGCGTTGAGCGCCTGGGCTGTGTCACGCGCGAGCGTATTTACCGAACGGCTGGTTTTGAGCCAGCCCGAAACCGGTTTGGCCAGAGATTTTATATCCATGTTCAGGGGAGGATCAGCCGCCAGATGCCACGAGGCGTGTTCACCGATTACATTTAAAATGGGTGATTTCGCGCGCCTTGCGTTGTGCAGATTGGCAATGCCGTTGGCAAAACCCGGACCCAAATGCAAAAGTGTCATGGCCGGTTTTTGTGTTACCCTGCCGTAGCCGTCAGCCGCGCCCGTGCATACTCCTTCAAAAAGCCCCAAGACGGGCCGGATGCCGCTGACCGTATCGAAAGCCGCCACGAGCGGCAGTTCGGTTGTTCCCGCGTTAGCAAAACATATTTCCACTCCCGCTTCTTTCGCCGTCTGTAAAATTATTTCCGCCCCGGTCATAACAATTCCCCTTTACTGTACTTTAGGATTATTTTCCTCTGCCTTTTCTATTTTTTCTTCTGCGGCTAATCTAATGGCTTCGCTAATCTGCTCCTTTGTCATCTTTTTTTCCGCATATTCCTTGTACCATGTTGCTTTTTTATCACCTGCTTCTTCAGCCATATAAAACCATTTATACGCCTGTACTAAATCCTCATCAACGCCTTTGCCTATGAGATATTTTCCGCCAAGCATGATCTGTGCATTAGTTATTCCCTTGGCGGCGGCCAGGCGATAATATTTAACTGCCTCTTTAGAATCTTGGCCAACACCATCACCATAATCATATTTTTTACCAAGGTTAAATTGTGCAAATACGTTGCCTTGCTCCGCGGCCTTACGATACCAATAAACAGCTTCTCTTTGATCCTTGGGAACCCCCAATCCCTTATCATACATAAGACCAAGATTATTTTGCGCCTTTACACATCCTTGTACCGCTGCTTTTTGGTACCACTTTGCCGCTTCCGAATAATCCTGCAAAACACCGGTTCCCTCTTCATGGAAAACACCTAAATTATATTGCGCCAACGCAAATTCTTGCTCTGCGGCCATCTTAAACCACCTGCTCGCTTCTTGAAAATCTTGCGGAAATCCCATACCGTTAGTGTACATTATTCCTAAATTATACTGTGCTCCAGGATTGCCTTCTTTTGCGGCCATAAGATACCATTTTGCTGCTTCTTGATAGTTTTGCTTAACGCCCGATCCTCTGGGATAAAGATTCCCAATGGTTATTTGTGCATAAGCATTGCCCTTTTCCGCAAGCGGTCGCAACTCTTTCAAGGCTGTTTCATAATCGCCTTTTTCCAGGGCAATCACATAGCTGGGTTTTTGTGTTTGATCTGACGCGGAATCAGGTTTTTGATTATTGTCGCAGGACACATATAAAAAACCGAAAACAATAATAAACAATAAAATTAATAACTTGCGCATTGTAAATGACCCCCCAAGTTTATTTTATTTTTGCCTCGACCAAATATTTTATCATTCTGAATTTTATTAACCAACCCATTCCCAGATAGCCGCCGCACCCTGGCCGTGGCCAACGCACATGCTCTCCACAGCATATTTCACACCATAGTAGGGCATTTCATGCATCAGTGTCGTGGCGATCCTTGCGCCTGTGCAGCCCAGCGGATGACCCAGAGCAATACCGCTTCCCCGCGGGTTCAGCAATTTATGCCTGCGTATCCCCAGTTCGTTTACGCAATAGAGTGCCTGTGAAGCGAAAGCTTCGTTTATTTCCCAAAGGCCAATATCTTCCTTTTTCATGCCGGCTTTTTTCAAAACTTTGGGAATGGCGAGAGCCGGGCCAATCCCCATGTATTTAGGGTCCACGCCGACGACAACGTATTCGACAAGTTTCATTTTCGGTTTCAAGCCCAGCTCTTGGCACTTTTCCTTGCTGGCGACAAGCACGCAGGCGGCGGCGTCATTTACCTGGCTGGAATTACCGGCCGTGACCGTCGCTTTTTCATCTTTCAGAAAAACTGGTTCGAGCTTTGCCAGTGTTTCGAGCGTTGTTCCCGGCCTGATGCCCTGATCACGGTCGACCAAAACTTTTTTAGTACTTCCGTCTTCCGCGGGCGCGTCCGCTTCGATAGGCAGAATCTCTTCCTTGAAAAGCCCTTTTTGCGTGGCTTCATGCGCCTTGGCGTGGCTCTCCACGGCAAATTCATCTTGCTCTTTGCGGGAGATGTTATATTTGCGCGCGACCATTTCCGCCGTATAACCCATGGAAATCATCTGCGGGTCGGTAAAATCTTTGAGCCGCGGGTTCGGATCCGCGCCCGTGCCCATCGGAACATGCGTCATATGCTGAACGCCTCCGGCCAGAATCAAATCAGCCCAACCCATATTAATGGAAGCAACAGCAAAGGCAATCGTCTGCAGGCCCGAGGAGCATAGCCGGTCAACTGTGCAGCCCGGCACGCTGTGGAGCAGCCCCGCCATGATGCCGGCGTAGCGGCCGATGTTGGAGCCCATATCTTTCATTAAATAAGTGCCGCCCCAGATGACGTCATCGAGCTGTTCCTTTTTATCGTCTATGCCCGCGCGGCGGATAACTTCGTTCATCACCAGCGCGGATAAATCATCCGCCCGCACGTTGGCAAACCAGGAATTTTTTCCCGCTTTGGCAATCCCCGTGCGCGCGCTTTCCACCAGATAAATTTCTTTCATAGTTTTTCTCCGTTATAGTTTTTTATTTATAAAGACATTATTTTGGAATAAATAAGTATATGAAGAAGCCAGCCCCGGCGTCAAGAAAATTTAAGTACTGGGAAAGACACTAATAATTCTTGCCGTATTGACTTTAGTTTATCAATAGTTTAACAAATAAAGAACTTGTTTAACGCCAATTATATGTAAAAGAGGTCGTATGAAAATAGTTAATACCGCCCCCCTTTCCGGCAACGGACTCAAGAGCCTGATCGAAACCAAAGTCACGGGAATTGATTTTAACGTAATAGACGCGCATAAATTTTCCGAAGAAAAGCTGGCCGCGGAATTTGCCGACGCGGACATTGTGCTGGGTGATTATACCGGCATCACGCCGATTACCCGTGCGGTGATCAAAAACGCCAAAAAGATCAAGCTCATCCAGCAGCCGAGTGTCGGCTACAATCATATTGATGTTGCCGCCTGCAGGCAATTAGGTATTCCCGTGGCGAACACGCCCGGGGCCAACGATATCGGCGTGGCGGAGCACACGATTATGTTGGCACTGGCTTGCCTGAAAAACCTTCCTTACTATAACGAGAATACACATAAAGGTGAGTGGCTTTTTACCGAAGCGCAGAGAACAGGCATTTTCGAACTCAACGGGAAAATTTATGGCCTGCTGGGTATGGGACGCACGGCGCGCGCCGTGGCCGAGCGCCTGACGCCTTTCGGCTTGAAACTTCTTTATTACGATATTGTAAAATTAAGCGCGGCGGAAGAAAAGAAATATGGCGCGTCCTTTGCCACAATGGAAGAAATTTTCAAAAACGCCGATGTGATCAGCATCCATCTGCCGCTTCTGTCCGAGACGACAAAAATAATCGACGCGGCAAAACTGGCGCTGATGAAGCCATCGGCCATTATCATCAACGTGGGCCGTGGCGCGTTGGTGGATGAAAAAGCTTTGGCGCAAGCTTTACGCGATAAGAAAATTGCCTTTGCCGCTTCTGATGTTTTTGCCGAAGAGCCGCCGCCGCAAAATCACCCCTATTTTGGCCTGCCCAACATGATCTTGACCTGTCATCTGGCGGGTTCCACGCGGGAATCGGGCGGGCGCATTATCAATATGGCCCTGGAAAATCTGGCCCGTGTGTTAAAAGGAGAAAAACCTCTCTGGGTGTTATAAACGAATAAAAAAAGGAGAAAAATATGTCCGAACTAGTATCAGCAGACAAAATCAAAACTTTGGTAGGAAAAGAAAACGGTGTAAGCGAATGGGTGCTTATCGATCAGGAAAGAATCAACCGTTTTGCCGACGCCACGGAAGACCATCAATGGATCCACGTGGATATCGAAAAGGCGAAAAAAGGTCCTTTCGGCGGTCCGATCGGTCACGGTTTTCTTACGCTTTCGTTGATCCCGGTTTTCAGCAAATCGGCCAAGTACATGCCGGAAGGATTGAAAATGTCCGTCAATTACGGCCTAAATAAAGTACGTTTTATCAATCCCGTGCCGGTGGGCTCACGCGTGCGCTCCAAGATGACCATTTCCGCCGTGGAAGAAAAAGGCGCAGGCCGTCTTTTGATGACCGTCACGCATACGATTGAAATCGAAGGCCAGGAAAAACCCGCCTGTATCGCTGAATCGTTGGGCATGTTGTTTTTCTAGGTAAAACCCCCCGGCGGTAACGCCGGGGGGTTATGGATTAGATTTTCTGGTGGATGAGCTTTGCCCCCGGATACGGCACGGGGAAATAAGGAATGTTTGTGCCATCCAGAGAACCGATAAAGGCGGTTTTTCTTTTTTCACCGCCAAAGCAGATGTTGGCCGGGCGACGCAAAACTTTTTGTTGCGCATCCTCAAGGTATATTTCGAATTCGCGCTGGGGCGTGATATAGCCGATAGCGTTTTGCGCGGGCAGAGCCACCCAGAGGTTGCCCGCTTCATCAAAGGCAATTCCGTCGGGAAAGCCCAAAGGTCCTAGAGAGTGCGGCCCGTAGGTTTCCTTTTCGCCAACACCGGAATCATTGTTGATGCGATAGCGCAAAATACGCCGTTTCATTGTCTCTGCCACGTAAACAAATTCTTCTTTTTCATCGACGGCAACACCGTTGGCAAAACAGATACCGTCCGCTACAATTTTCGCTTTGCCTTTGATGATAACCACCAGGCAGCCGTCGGCAATGGGAGCCCGCAGGGCGGATTCGATATTCGGCAGGCTGGTGGAATTGGAAACCCACAGCCTTCCGCGGGAATCGATAAACGGGAAATTGGGACTCGACATTCTTTTACCTTCCGCATGCGTCATTACGACAATATGTTTTCCGTCCGGTGCCAATGACTGCACCTGTCCGTTGCCGATGTTGGCGATGATGCAGTTGCCTTTTTCATCGATGCAGATGCCGTTGGGTACGCCGCCGACATTTCCCCAGAAGACTGTGTGGCTGTCTTTTTCAATGCGGGCGCACCGGCCGTGTCCATCGGCGGTATAAAGACGGCCGTCATCCAGGGCCATGACTCCTTCGGGGCGCATAAGCCCGTGGCCCGTTGTTTTTACGCCGCTGGCATCAATTTTCATCCGTGAATCTCGTCGATAAAGTTACTCACCTTTAAAGTTTGGCTCGCGCTTTTCGAAAAACGCCGTCATTCCTTCCACCGCGTCTTTGCTCTGACCGAGTTTTGTCGACCATTCCTTATCCACGCGCAGTCCTTCTTCCAGGCCTTTTTCCAGCCCGACGCTCATGCCCTGCAATATCGCGCTTACCGCCAGCGGAGGACGTTTGGCCAGCGCTTGAGCGAAAGCCGTGGCTTCTTTGATTAAATCCGCCGCGGGAACAACTTTATCTACCAAGCCGATAGCCAGCGCTTCGGGCGGCGTGAGTCTTTTGGCGAAAATAATCATATCCAGCGCTTTGGGTTTGCCCAGAAGTCTCGGCAGGCGTTGAATGCCTCCCCAACCGGGAGTGATGCCCAGGTTAAGTTCCGGACAGCCGATCAGCGCTTTGGGATTATCGGTCATAAAACGGAAGTGGCAGGCCAGCGCGATTTCGCAGCCGCCGCCCAGAGCATATCCGTTTATCGCTGCGATGAATGGTTTTGTGGAACGTTCTATTTTGTTCATGATGTCATTTCCGTTCGGACCCTTGCTGATGTTGGCGATATCGCTCACATCCATGCCCGCGCAAAAGCCCTTATCGCCCGCACCGGTGATGATTACCACGCGGGTTTCTTTGCTCTGTTCCGCTTCGGTTACCGCTTGATTCAGTTCTTCACGGATGCCCAGGTTAACGGAATTCGTCGGGGGGCGGTTCAGGGTGACAGTGGTGATAAAATCCTGCGTTGATACAATGATGTTGCTGTAGCCCATAAAAATTACCTCCTTATGTTTTGTAAATAGCGCATGTTATCTCTTAACAAAATAAAAAAAACTGTCAAGCGCGTAAGAAACTGCGCAAAAAAAATCATATAGCGCTGATAATACAGGAAAATGCGTCGCGACTTGCGTCGCCTTACTTTTTTTCTTCCTGAGTTTTTTCTTTGGTTTTTCGCTTTTTTTTCAGCAGGGGAAGCAGCGGTCTTCTTTGCTTTTTGCGGAAAACCCCTTCCCGAAAAGAGCGCACGTCTTCGATGGTGTAAAAAGACAGCGGGTTGAATTTACGGATGATTCCCAGCACGTTACGAATGTCTTTTCTTTTGATAATGCTGAAGACCACTTTTACCGGCCCCATGGAGCCTTTGGCGTCGATGTACGTTACGCCGTAACCTTCGTCTTTAAGGTGGGCGACAAGCTCCGCGGCGTCTTTCTGCGTTATTATTCTGATAATCACGGTGCCGATGGCCATGCGGTCTTCCAGGTAAATGCCGATGTAATTTCCCATGGCAAAACCGCCGGCATAGGCTACATAATAAATGATGTTGGTAAGATTTTGTATGATCTGGGTGATGGAGACAAGCCAAATCAGCACTTCAAAAAAGCCGATCAGCGCGGCCAGCAGCTTCATCCCGCGTGAAACGTAAATGATACGCGCCGTATCCAGTGTCACGTCGCAAATGCGCGCCAAAAAAATCAGCACGGGAATGACAACCAGCGCGAAAAATTCCGAATTATAAAAAGCAGTCAGCTCCATACTTGTAGTTCCTGTTTGGCATTATTAAAGAATATAAGCGCAGAGAATCGCGCTGTCAATAAATATTAGAAGCTGATGTAAGTTCTGAAGAATCGTTCATAAGGATTGACATATATTTACGCTCATATATAATTTGCGGCAAAGGTAATTAGTATTGTTCTCTCATTCGGGAAATAATTTAAACTTGGAAAATTTAGTTTGTTTGGCGCTGAGTGAAGCTGTCAACAAAAAGGAGAGTTAAGTGATTTTTTGGCAGGAAGTATATTTTGGCAATTCAGTAAAGGATTGGACAATAGCCTTGTCCGTTATCCTGATTGTTTTTTCTGCGTTAAAGATTGTTCAGAAAATCGCCGTTGCCAAGCTGGCGATGCTCGCCAAAAAAACAGAAAATCAGATTGATGATTTGCTGGCGGACATTTTGGCAAAAACAAAAATTATTATCTTGCTCGTTGTTGCCGTTTACGCGGGGCTGAATTTTCTTGCTCTTAAACCGGGAATAGCGGCCTTCGTGCAGAAAAGTTTCATTTTTGTTTTAATTTTGCAGG
>JBBIHZ010000063.1:0-9129 GCA_037446735.1 Deltaproteobacteria bacterium | reverse complement strand
GTTAGAATGACATTCATAGCAGGTGCCTTTTCCGACACCGGGCCGCAACGCGCCCACCTGAGCAATCTCTTTCCAGTTTTTATGGCAGGTATTGCAGTTGTACCACGAAAATGTTTTCCTGCCGTCATGGCAGCCGAAACAGAACTTTCCCGGCTCATGATCGGCGACGCCAATGACATTCGCTCCTTTTTTCACCTGAAAATATTTCAGATGACATTCACGGCAATTAAGCGGCGGCGAATGGTTTTCGTGCTTAAATAAAACCTGCATTTCATCTTTTCCGAAAACTTTAGCGGTGTTGTAAACGGGTGTTTTATACGGCTTGGGCCTGCCTTTTACGTGTCCCACCTCATCTTCGCTGATGCGTATATGGCAGCGGGCGCACTGGGTATCGGCTCCAAAAGCTTCTTTGCCGTTGTGGCACGACCCGCAATATCGGCCGCGGTAAAAAGATTCCATGACAAAATCTTTTTTCATCTGCGCGGCCAGCGCGTCCATCTCAAAAAGGCCGCTGTGGCATCTTTCACAGCTAATTTTTTTTACATCCACGTGATACTGATGGCGGAAGATAACGGACTTGACCGGTTGCGTGTATAAAATACCGCCGCCATCGGAAAAAGAACCTTTGCCGGAGACGCTGATATTCCCGACGCAGAACAAGGCCAACAAAACTATGATTATGGCGCGGCTTTTTTTCATGTAAATTTTTCAGCCCTTAGTGTAAAAAATATTCGGTTTTGCGCCGACATCCTCGCGCAAAACCCATACCGGTTTCTGCAGTTGATGAACCATCTGAAAAACACGGCCGGCCGTATCGGACAAATCGCCGAACACGCGCACGTCCGCAGGGCAAGCTTCAGCGCAGGCCACGTTTTTCAGCCCCCGAGACAGTCTTGTTTCAAAACAGAAATCACACTTATCGATGGCTTTCCTGGCTTCGTTATAATAACGCGCGTTGTAGGGGCAGGCCATCATGCAGGATTTGCACCCGATGCATTTCTTATTATTCATCATCACAATGCCGTGAATTTTATCTTTGTAAGTCGCCCGGGTCGGGCAGGTGCGCACGCAGGGTGGATTATTGCACTGGTTGCACAAAATAGGGATGAATTCCATTATCTGGTCAACGGATTGGGGAATTTTTCTTTTCAGAATCATCGTGCGCCAGCCGTAATCCGGCACGCTGTTGGTTGCCACACACGCGTCCATGCAGCGTTTGCAATCGATGCAGCGATCCTGCCTCAGCACCATGGCGTAATGGGGTTTATAGGGATATCCGCTGCGGAAAGCATCCAGCGCATACGCGTTTTTCACATTGGAGACCAGCGATAAGATGCCGCCGCCGGCCAAAACACCGGTGATGACCAGGCCCATTTTCAGAAATTCCCTTCTTTCCCGGTCCAGGGGAATTTCTGGAATTTCTTTCTCTCTATTCTCGCCGTGGTCAAAAATATCTTTCATTTTTTAAATCCGTCAAAAATCTTTTCGCCCAGCAGAAAAGCCAGCGCGCAAAAACTGACGCCGCCTAAAACCACCAGAATTTCAGCGACGCTCGGCATGTAGCGATGCAACTGGGAATATTCAACCACGCCAAGCTCCCAGTAAAGCGGCACGATCTGCCCCACCACCACCATATCCAGGCGCGTGAAGAAAATACTGAAGATCAGAATAACGGAGGCAGCAAACATCATTGTCAGATTTTTTTGTCGTGATACCAGAAAAAGGATAAAGGGGATAATTATGCCGCCGGAAATTTCCAAAACCCAGAAATTGAACGCGTAAGGGCCGGTCAAAAGCGCCTGCATGGCCGCAGCAGCGGAGGGGCTGCCCACCGATGTGGTCATTATTTTCCAGAAGGTAAAAACCATCATGATGGCCAGTAAAAGCACGGCCAGTTTTCCCACGGATTCAAGCGCTCTACCGGTAGCGTTATCGATGGCTTTGCGGTTGATTTTCTGGGCGAGAAAAACAAAAAAGATGATAAAGGCGCAACCGGTAATCAGCGCGGACAAAACAAAATATACGGGAAAATACGGTCCATACCAGAAAGGCCGTCCGTTCATCATCGCGAAAACAGCGCCCAGATTGCTGTTGGCGGCGACTTCCGTCACCACGCCCAAGAAACCGGCGATTACCGCCTGCTTATGCCTGCCCTCACGCAGCAGATATATAAACTCAGCGGTCAAAAAAACGACCGCAAGGCTGTAAAGAGTGCCCATCCACCAGATATTGGAACTGAAATTGGGAGAGATAACATTGTATAATGCCATGCGAAAAGGATGTTCTATTTCCAGCCCAATGACCAGAAAGCCGGACAAAATAGTCACGATAGCCAGGTAGACGGAGCGTTTAGCCAGCGGCGAAAAGTCCTTAATGCCGAAAACGTGACCCAGCGAAGACACCAGGCATATTCCCGTGGAAGCGACGACGAAGAAAACATAAGTGGAGATAAGTAAAGCTACAGGAATTTCCCGGTAGGTCGCATAGGCATGACGGGCGCCGGCAATGAATAAAGCGTAAATTCCCGAGCCGATGCCGACGAGCAGCAATATTACGAAGATAATTACGAGGGAAAGATACAACCTGCCACCGGAGGCGACACGGTTATACGCGGCTTTGATGGCGGGGCTCAGCAGAGCCTTGTCGAGGACAGCCATACTTTATCCTTTCGCCCGACAGGAGCGAACCGACAATTAGGGAAACATTTATGAAAAAAACACCTACTCAGGATAAATCAATCATGCGGGAAAACGCCGCATGCAAATCCGCGTGCAACTTTTTCGCGTTTCCGCCGGATTCTTCTATGCATGTTTTCATGTAATTGGACAACACGGCGCTACCCGTTTTCTTCATCGCTGAGGTCACCGCGGCCACCTGGGTCAGAATATCAATGCAGGGAGCGTCTTTCTCGATCAGGCGCTGCAACCCACGAATCTGCCCTTCAATTCTTTTCAGGCGGTCATAGACTTTTTTTCTTTCCGGCGTCATATATACCCTATGGGGGTATATAGACGAAGCCTTGGGTATTGTCAAGAAAATTGTCCGGGGCCGGTTTTGTACTCTTTGACAGAAAAGATTATCAGTGATAAATTCGTAACTGTTATTCAACGACAGACGAGGGAGATTTTCTTGGCGAAAAGCAAAAATTTATTCTGGTCTTTTTTTCTTCGGTTAAACTGACCGTTGTTCTGCTTGTTCTAATGGTTTTGCTTTTTATCGTCGCCACCCTTCTACCACCGCCGCGCGACACACAGGAAATAACCTGGCTCAACGATCTCTACCACTCGCCGCTGTTTTACGTTCTGTCCGCGCTTTTCTCGCTTAATCTTATCATCTGCTCGCTGAACCGCTTGCCCGCCGCTATCCGGCAATTTAACGCGCCTTGTTTCCCGCCGCCGCCGGGAATTTTTGAAAATCCGGAAACTACTCATTTTATCCTGAAAGAAAAAGGCATGACGGCAGGCGAGGCGATTATCGAGAAATACGCATCTGTCCAATTTTCTTCTCTGAAGAAAACAAAATGGGAAAAAGGATTTCTCTTCTGCCGTGAGCGCGGAAAATTTTCTCTTTTTGGCGTTTACATCGTTCATTTAAGCGTGCTGATTATCTTTGCCGGAGCGCTGATCGGCTCGGTTTTCGGCCTGGAGGGCAGCATGAACCTGCGCGAAGGAGAAACTTCCAGTCTCATCCGGCTGGATAAGGGAAGGGGCGTTCATCAGCTTCCTTTTTCCGTGCGCTGTGACAATTTTCTTGTCGAATTTTACGATACCGGCGCCCCGAAAACATACCGCTCCGATCTGAGTTTTTTTAAAAATGGAGCGCTCATGCAAACGGCGGCCTTGCTGGTAAATCATCCTTTTACGTTCGAGGGCGTGCGTTTCTACCAGTCCAGCTACGGTGCCGCTGATGAAACAAAGGCGGTAATTGCCTATACCGGAGCGGGCAAGGAAAGCGGCGAAATAACCGTAAACATTGGTGACACTTTTGCTCTGCCGGCGCGAAAAGCCAAAGCAACTGTTTTGCGCGTGGAAGAAAACATTATGCAGCTCGGTCCCGCGGTAAAGCTCGACATTGAAGCCGGCAAAAAAAATATTCAGTTCTGGGTTTTTCAAAACATCGAGGAAATTAACCACGCCAACCCTGGTCTATTTGCTGAAGTGCCGCTCTTTAATCCCGGACTTTTTTCACCGCTCGTCTTTTCGCTGAAGCGGCTTGAAAGCCACTACTTCACAGGCTTGAGGGTTGTGCGCGATCCGGGCGTTCCTTTTGTCCTGAGCGGCGGCATCCTTATACTTGCGGGATTGATTATTATCTTTTTCACCGCGCATGAGCGAATCTGGCTGCGCCTGGAAAAACAACCGGAAGGAATAAAAATCTCCGTGGCCGGACGCGCGAGCAGAAACCAAGCCGTAATGCAGCGGCGGCTGGAACGCCTCTGCCAAAACTTAAGCAAGGGATTGGCGACATGACGCATACACTAATTCTAAGTTATGTCACTTTTATATATTTTATTTCTTTTGTTTTTTACCTTTTCAAAATGATTCTGCAAAAGGACATCTGGGGCCGGCTGGCATCCTTTGCGGCCTGGTTGGGTTTTCTGGCGCACACGCTGGCTTTTATTTTAAGATGGAAGGCCTCCCACGACATGGGTTTGGGGCATGCGCCGCTGACCAATCTTTACGAATCGCTCATCTTTTTTGCCTGGTCGATAGCTTTTCTTTATCTGGCGGTGGAATGGCGCATCAAAAACAAAAGCCTTGGCGTCTTTGTCGTGCCCGTGGCTTTTCTCCTCATGGCTTACGCGTCCATCGCCCCGGGCATGAACACCCGTATTGAGCCGCTCATCCCGGCCTTGCAGAGCAACTGGCTTACCACGCATGTTCTCACCTGCTTTATGGGCTACGCCGCTTTTACCGTCGCTTTCGGTTGCGCCCTGCTTTATTTGTGGAAAGATAAAACACAGAGCAAAACGGCACCGGCAAAATCTGCTTTCTCGCAGAAACTTCCTGCGCTGACCATGCTCGACGCGCTTATTTATCAAAGCGCTGCGCTTGGTTTTGTTTTTCTGGCCATCGGCATCATCACCGGCTCGGTCTGGGCGCACTACGCTTGGGGCTCCTACTGGAGCTGGGATCCGAAAGAAACATGGTCTTTGATCACATGGTTGGTTTACGCTATTTTGCTGCACGCCCGCTATGTCCGCGGCTGGCGCGGCAAGCGCCTGGCTGTCTTGGCCATTATCGGCTTTGCCTGTGTTCTTTTTACCTACCTGGGCGTGAATTTTCTTCCCAGCCTGCACAGCTATATCTGATATGTCTTTGTTCCGGATTGGCGCCGGATATTTTCTGGGAGAAACTAAATGTTCTTCGTCTTGCCCGATGGATTACGCCCTGTCTTTTAAACCATTAAAAAAGGCGTGATTTTTTGACCGCTCTATCTACTGAAAAACGCCCGGATATCAGCCCTGACCAAAAAAAGTCAAAAAAGATCAAAGCACTACATATTGTGGTTTTAAGGCAACAATACCACATTTTGTGGTATTTTTTCTTTACAAAGGATTTTTCTTTTGTTAGACTTTCAAAAATTTTTGCGCACTTATTCGAGACTTATTTATGAATTTAAAAAAGCTGGAAATATCAGGATTTAAATCATTTCGGGACAAATCCGTGCTGGATTTTTCGCAGGGTATTACGGCGATTGTCGGCCCCAACGGGTGCGGCAAATCCAATGTCGTTGATGCCATACGCTGGGTCATGGGCGAACAGCGCGTAAAAACCCTGCGCGGTAAAAAGATGGATGACGTCATTTTCAACGGAAGCCAGGACTCCGAAGGGGTAGGGATGGCGGAAGTGACGATGACGCTCATCGCCAACGGCCATAACTTTCCTGGCGCCTATGCCGATATGAGCGAGATTTCGATTTCGCGCAAAATTGTCCGCGAGGGTGAAAGCGAATATTATATCAATCAGGTGCCGTGCCGACTGCTGGATGTCCGGGAATTCTTTATGGGAACAGGAGTGGGCGCCAGGACTTATTCTCTGATCGAACAGGGCAGTATCTCGAACCTCGTGGAAGCCAAGCCCGAAGATAGAAGAATGTTCATCGAAGATGCCGCGGGTGTTTCCAAATACAAGAGCCGCAAAGACGCCGCGGTGCGTAAAATGGAAGCAACCAAGCAAAACCTGCTGCGTCTCAACGATATCACCAAAGAAGTAAAATCCCAGCTCAACGCCATCACCCGGCAGGCCAAGAGAGCCGAACAATACAAAGAAATCAAGGCGCGCCTCAAGGAAACAGAATTGACACTGGCCATGCAGCACTTCAGCGATCTTTCTTCCCGGAGCTCCGAATTACAGGTCGCACGTTTAAGCCTGCAGGAGCAGGAAGCCACGCTGCGCGCCGGCATTGAGGCGCGCGAATCAGCGCTCGAAGAAATCAAAACCAAGATTATAGAGAGCGAGGAACAAATCGCCAAAAAGCAACTTGAACTTTACGAAGCAAAAAACACCATCAGCATCAAGGAAAAAAATATCGAATTCGCCCAAAAACAAATCGTCGATAGCGTTGAGCGCAAGAAAAAAAATCTGGCGGGAATCGAAACGCTGAACACCCGTAAAGCGGATCTGGGCGCGGAAATCAAAAGCACGCGGGAAAAAATCAACGAAACAGAAGAAAGAGTCCTGGCGCTGAAAAAAGAGCAGGACGAAGGCCAGCAAAAGGCGGAAGCGCTGGTCGAGACGGATAAAACAATCAACGCGCGTCTCGAAGACAAGAAAGTTTATTATTACGATATCGTAACGGAAAAGAACAAACTGAAAAATCTGTTATCCGTTTTAGCCAAAAGCATGGATGATCTCAAAAGGCGCGCGGAACGCGAAGCGCGTGAAATTGACGAAGACAAGAAAAAACTTAGCTCTCTGACGGAAAAATTAAAAGAAGTATCTGAAGCGCTGGAGGGCAATTCCCAGGAACTCATCGCGCTGGAAGAAAAAGGCCAGAGCGCGTCTTGTTATCTGGAGCAGACCAAGGAAGATCTGCAAAAATGCGAGGAGGAGCTTCGTCATCTCAAGGAAGATATCGGCGCCAAAGTTTCGCGTCTCGTTTCGCTTAAAGAATTTCAGGAATCTTTCAAATGGGGCAACGAGGGAGTCCGCTCGGTCATCGAGGCGCAGGAAGGCCGCGATAAGTTCTATGGCGTTGTCGCCGATTACATCAGCGTGCCGCGCGAATATGAAACAGCGGTGGAAGCCGTTCTGGGCGAAAAGCTTCATTATGTAATCGTGAAAAATCAGGAAGACGGCGTCTGGGCTATCGATTATCTGAAGAATCATCAGCTCGGCCGGGGCAGTTTTATGCCGCAGAACCTGCGCAACAATGACAACAGCGCCTACGGGGTCAGGCCGCAGGAAGCCCAGCCGCTTCTGGATAAAGTTAAAGTAAAACAGGATTTCCAGCAGATTGCCGACTGCCTTTTGGGCGACGCCTTTCTGGTTCCTTCGATTGAAAGCGGCATAAGCATCTGGAGGAAAAACGGCTTCCACGGCACGCTGGTCACGCGCCAGGGGGATCTCATCAACCCGCAGGGCGTCATCAGCGGCGGCAGCGGCGCAGCGGTGGAAAAAAGCATTCTTTCCACAAAGCGCGAAATCAATGAGTTGGAAACCGAAATCGCCTCGCTCCACGCCAGACTTCAGGAGCAATCAGCGCAAAAAGAAAACCTGGTCACGCAGTTGGCGCGGTGGGAAGAGGAAAGCGGGCGCATCAAAGCGGCCATCCACGCGCTGGAAATAGATATCAATAGTAGAAAAAAAGACAAGGAGCGGTTCGCCGACGAAGTAAACGGCCTGAAGCAGAGGCTCGCGGCGCTGGAATTCAATCTGGAGGCATTAAAATCCGAAGAGGCGGAAGCTGCGGAAAAAACACGGCTGACCAACACGGATATAATCAAAAAGGAAGAAGAAGAAAATCAGATAAATCTCATTATCGCCGAATTCAACGCCAAACGCGATCAGTCGCGCGTGGCGATTGAAGAGCAGGAACGCTATCTGACCACAAAGAAAATAGAGATGGCCGCGCTCGAGGAAAAGAAGGAAGGGGATTTAAGGGCGTTATCGCGGCTGCAAAGCGATCTGGCCGGCATAGAGAACGAAATCAAGGCAAAAGAAGAAGAGATCGTCTCCTGCGACAGCCAGCTTACTCAATTATTTCTGAGCGTTAAGGAGGAACAAAACGGCCTTAAGGGTCTTTACGCCGGCATGGAACAGATGGAGACTTCCTTAAACGAGCAGAAAGCTGGGCAGAGCAACGTCGACGAAGAGCTCAGAGCCAGAGAAAATGAAATCAAGGAAGTGAAAAGAAAGCTCGACGATCTGCGCCAGAAAATCAACGATCTGGAGATTACATACCGCGAAACAACTCTCAATAGTGAAAATTTAGTCCGCTCCATCAAGGAAAAATATGATGTCGACTGGGGTGCGATGTTCGCTTCCTTTAGCCGGCTGGAAGACGAAAAAATCGCCGTGCTTGCCGAATCTCTGGAAAAGGACAGGCAGGCGGTGAATAATTTCGGCGAAGTAAACCTTTTGGCTATCAGCGAATACGAGGAGTTGGACACGCGCCATCAGTTTCTTACCACGCAAATCGCGGATTTGAACTCCTCGCTCAACACGCTGCAGCGGACAATAATGCGCATCAACAAAATTTCCCGCACCAGATTTGCCGAAACATTCGCGGCCATCAACGAGTGCTTCAAGGAAGTCTTCGCTCATATTTTCCCCGGCGGCCGCGGTCAGCTGCTTTTGACCGATGAGAGCGACCTGCTGGAAACGGGCGTGGATATCGACATCCAGGTGCCCGGCAAGAAAGCCCAAAGCGTCAGCCTCCTTTCCGGCGGTGAAAAATCCCTCGCGGCCGTCGCGCTTGTTTTCGCCATTTTAATGTATCGCCCTTCGCCTTTCTTGGTTTTGGATGAAGTCGATGCCGCGCTGGACGACGCCAACACCAACCTGTTCAACAACCTGATCAAGGATGTCTCCCAGAAATCGCAGGTGGTCATGATTACGCACAATAAAACCACCATGGAAGTCGCGGACACCCTGTTCGGCGTCACCATGCAGAAAAACGGCATCT
>JBBIHZ010000062.1:0-9165 GCA_037446735.1 Deltaproteobacteria bacterium | reverse complement strand
GGATAGGATAGGATAGGATAGGAATGCCGCTTCATATAAAACACCTCCTTAAAAACCTGTTTTTCTGCAACTAAACTAACCAGCCACTAAAAAACAACTTCCCAACCGCTAAAAAACTTTGCTGCTTTTGTGAATCTCTGTGTATTGATGCTCTAAGGTGAAACTATTCTTTGAATCTCTTTAATGTTCTTGTGATTTCCTCAATATATCAGCGGGAAAATTTGTCAAATGCTTTTTTCAGGCTATAACCTGTTGCCGGACGGGACAATTATCCGGTTGAAATATAGGCGCGGATTGTATATTGTTTTTCAACCCAGACAGGGAGAATTGTATGGACGCATTGCTGCTTGCCCGTATTCAGTTTGCCTTTACCGTGGGCTTTCATTTTCTTTTTCCCGCCATGACGCTGGGCACATCGCTGGTAATTCTCATTTCCGAAACCATATATCTTGTTAAAAAAGAAGACGTCTATAAAAAAATCACGGATTTTCTGGCCCGTCTGCTGGCGTTGATTTTTGTCATGGGCACGGCCACCGGCATTACCATGGAATTTTCCTTTGGCATGAACTGGTCGGGCTACTCCCGCGTGGTGGGGGATGTTTTCGGTCCGCTTTTGGCCGCGGAAGCGGTGATCGCTTTTTTTCTGGAAGCGGTGTTTATCGGCGTGCTGATTTTCGCCCGGGATAAAGTATCGCCTCGCGTTTACTGGCTTTCCGCTCTGCTGGTTTTCATTGGTGGGCATCTTTCGGCTTTCTGGATAGTGGCAGCCAATTCCTGGATGCAGACGCCGGCGGGATTCCAGATAGAAGGAACGGGCAGAATCATTCTATCGAACTTTTGGGAAGCCCTTTTTAATCCATCCACCGTCATCAGATTTTTCCACACGGTGATTGCCTCCTGGATGACCTGCGCGATCATGATCGCGGGCATCGCAGCTTTTATGTGCGCAAGGGGCTGCACGGCGAAACCGCGAAAACGATGCTGAAAATCGGCGTCATTTTTTTTGCCCTCACGCCGCTCATTCAGCTTTCCACCGGACATCTGCACGCGATACAGGTCATCGACACGCAGCCGGAGAAAGCCGCCGCGCTCGAAGGGCTTTTTGAAACAACTAAAGGCGCGCCTCTTTACATCGTCGGCTATGTCGATGAACAAAATGAAAAGACGCGCGGTTTATATGTTCCCCGCCTGTTGAGCTTTCTGTATAATTTTGATTTGAACTCTGAGATAAAAGGCTTAAAAGATTTTCCGCGGGAAACCTGGCCGCCGGTTAATCTTGTTTTTCAGGCATATCATATCATGGTGGGCGTGGGGGTGTTTGCCATTTTCATGGGTCTTTGGGGCGCCTTTCTGCTGGCAACCAATAGATTGTATACGGCAAAAAAATATCTTTTTGTTTTGCCTTTTCTGATTCCCCTGCCACATCTTGCCCACGAAACAGGATGGATTTCCGCGGAAGTGGGCCGTCAACCGTGGATTATTTATAAAATAATGAAAACATCCGACGCGATATCGCCCGTTGTTTCTTCCGGGCAGATTCTCATGAGTTTGATTGCCTTTTTTGTAATTTATCTGCTGCTGTTTATCATGTTCGTGTTTCTGTTTTTAAAAATTGTGAAAAATGGTCCCGAAAGTTAGCTAACGCTGTTTCATCCCGGAATGATTGGAAAAGACGAAAATGGAAAATATTCAGAATTTTCAAATACTGTGGTTTATCCTGATTGCGGTTCTGTTTCTGGGCTATGTGCTACTTGATGGTTTCGATCTGGGCATCGGGGTGCTCCTGCCTTTTGTCGGAAAAAACAAGGAAGAAAAAGATATCCTGATTAGTTCTATCGGGCCGGTGTGGGATGGCAACGAAGTATGGCTTGTGGCCGGCGCGGGCGCGCTTTTTGCCGCTTTTCCACAGGCCTATGCCACGGCTTTCTCCGGGTTTTATCCGGCAATGTTGCTTGTTTTATGCGCGCTTATTTTTCGGGCTGTTTCCATGGAATTTCGCGCTCACGACGAGAGGCGGTCATGGCTTTGGGAAAAATTTCTTTGCGGGGGAAGTTTTCTTGTTGTTTTGCTTTTCGGCATCGCCTTGGGCAATGTTGTTTACGGCGTGCCGCTTGATTACAAGATGGAATTTGCCGGAAGTTTCTGGACGCTTTTGCGACCCGCGCCGCTTTTCTTTGGCATTACCGCGCTGGCCGCGGTGCTTCTGCAGGGCGCATCATACGCCGTGCTGAAAACTCAGGGAGAACTGCAGCAAACATGCCTCAAGGCGCTCAATATTCTCTTGCGCATCAATATGGGCACGGCAGGCGTGTATTTTGGGATGATGATTTTCTTGTTTCCGCATCTCTTGTCAAATCCGCTTTTTTACGCGGCGGTTCTGCTGAGTATTTTTGGGCTGGCGGAAATCCTTTTTTCTCTGGTCAATAAAAACGAGACGGCTCTTTTGGTGAAATCTTCCCTGTCTTTTTTGGGATTGTGGCTGGCAACCGCGGCGGCTCATTTTCCGCATCTGGTCAAAGCAAGCAACGCCAGCTATCTGAGTATCACCATTTATAACGGCTCCACAGGCCTCCTCACGCTGCAGGTGATGAGCGTTATCGCGCTGATCGGCATGCCCATTGTCATCGGCTACACAATTTTTGTCTACCGTATTTTCAAAGGCAAATCCAAACCACAGCATTACTAAGCAGCCACGAGATATCTGAATAAAAAACGCATCAGAGGCGCGGCGGATATACGCCCGCCTCCGCTCTCTTCGGTTTTTCCGGATTAAAAATTGGATTGCCGGGCAAGAGAGCCCGGCAATGACATGTCTTTTGATTCCGATTTCAAATCAGAGATGATCTCAAGGCGGCGAGGCGGAGGCTCACCCGCATTCGCCGGTCAGGCATCCGGCGCATGGTACCAACGCAGAGAGCGCTTTGATTTGGAAGCGGAGCTAATCTTTAAAAACCGCCCCCGTCGATGCCGAAGTCACCATTTTCGCGTAGCGCACCAGATAGCCGGTGGTGATTGCCGGTTTCTTTAGCTTCAATGATTTTTTACGCTTTTCCAGTTCGCTATCGCTGACTTTCAGTGTCAAAGTTTTTTCCGGAATATTAATGGCAATTCTGTCGCCTTCTTTGACCAGCGCGATCGGGCCGCCTTCCGCCGCTTCCGGCGAAATATGTCCAATAGCCGCGCCCTGCGTGCCGCCGCTGAAGCGCCCGTCGGTCAAAAGAGCGACGGTTTTATCCAATCCCATACCGACAATAGCTGATGTGGGCGAAAGCATCTCGCGCATGCCGGGGCCGCCTTTGGGGCCCTCGTAACGGATGACCACGATATCGCCCGGTTTGATTTTCTTGCCGAGGATTGCCTTGATCGCGTCGTCTTCGCAATCAAAAACTCGGGCGCATCCTTCATTTACCTGCATGCCCGGAGAAACGGCGGATTGCTTAACGACCGCTCCGTCCGGCGTGAGATTGCCGCGCAGAATGGCGATGCCTCCCTGCGGTGAATAGGGATTATTCAAGGGCCGGATAACATCTTCATTAATCACGACGGCGGTTTTTAGATTTTCTTCAACTTTTTTACCGGTGGCCGTCAGGCATTTTTTATCAATCACGCCCAGCGCGCTGATTGTTTTCATCACCGCCTGAATGCCGCCTGCCGCGTCCAGATCTTCAATATGATGATGCCCCGCGGGACTGAGCTTACAAAGGGTAGGCGTTTTCTCGCTGATTTTGTTGAAAAGGTCCAAATCAAGTTTAATGCCCGCTTCATGCGCGATAGCCGGAATGTGCAAAACGGTATTGGTGGAACAGCCCAGCGCCATATCCACGGCTATGGCGTTTTTGAACGCGGCAAGCGTGGCGATATCGCGCGGCTTAATGTTCTTTTTAAAAAGTTCCATCACTTTCATGCCCGCCTGTTTGGCGAGTCTGCGGCGCGCGGCATGGACGGCGAGCACAGTGCCGTTGCCGGGAAGGCCCAAACCCAATGCTTCCGTGACGCAGTTCATGGAATTGGCCGTATACATGCCGGAGCAGGAACCGCATCCCGGGCAGGCGCAATCTTCAATTTTCTTGAGCTGATTAAGCGACATTTTTCTGGCTTTGACCGCGCCGACTCCTTCAAAAACGCTGATGAGGTCGTAGGTGTTGCCTTCCATTTTTCCCGCAAGCATCGGCCCGCCGCTGATGAAAATGCAGGGAATGTTAAGGCGCAATGCCGCCATCAGCATGCCGGGAACAATTTTGTCGCAGTTGGGAATAAAAACAAGCGCGTCAAAAGGATGAGCGGTGGCCATGATTTCGATGGAATCGGCGATGAGTTCGCGGCTGGCCAGCGAGTATTTCATGCCGGCGTGCCCCATGGCGATGCCGTCGCAGACGCCGATAACCGGAAATTCCACCGGCGTGCCTCCAGCCATGCGGATGCCCGCTTTGACATCATTAGTGATGATATCCAGATGAATATGGCCGGGGACAACTTCGTTGGCGGAATTGACCACTCCCACCAGCGGGCGCGCGATTTCCTCGTCGGTATATCCCATAGCTTTAAAGAGCGAACGGTGCGGCGCTCTTTCCAATCCTTTTTTCATCAGATCGCTTCTCATAATTATTCTCCGTTAATAAATATAAATTTGATGAAGGTTATTCTATTTTTTCCGTTTCTCCGGTCTTAACGCGCGGACGGCCGCTCCCGCTTGCCACATTTCCGATTCGCGCATTTCTTTAAGCTCCGCGTCAAGTTTTTGCCGGTAATCTTTGGCGCTGTTGGCCTTCAAGACGATTTTCGTCTCTTTGCCTTTGGCGACGGATTTGTAGAGCTTTTTAAATACCGGCTCTACCGCCTTGCGGAAATCGTGCCTCCAGTCCAACGCGCCACGCTGCGCGGTGGTGCTGCAGTTGGCGTACATCCAGTCCATGCCGTTTTCGCCGACCAGTCGAATCAGGCTCTGTGTCAGTTCCTCGACTGTTTCGTTGAACGCTTCGCTCGGCGTATGGCCGTGCTTGCGCAGTTCGTTATATTGCGCCTCCATGATGCCGGCAAGCGCGCCCATCAGGACGCCTCTTTCGCCGGTGAGGTCGCTGTAAACTTCCATCTGGAAAGTGGTGGGGAATAAAAATCCCGAACCGATGGCGATGCCTAGAGCCAGCGTTCTTTCTTTGGCGCGACCAGTGGCGTCCTGATGCACGGCGAAGCTGGAATTAATGCCGCTGCCGTCAAGAAAATTCCGGCGCACGCTGGTGCCGGAGCCCTTGGGCGCGACCATGATAACGTCCACAAAAGCGGGCGGCACGACATCGGTCTGATCGCTGTAAACGATCGAAAAGCCGTGCGAGAAATACAAAGCGTCGCCCTTTTTGAGATTGGCTTTAACTTTCGGCCACAGCATCATCTGCGCGGCGTCCGATACCAGATACTGGATGATGGTGCCGCGTTTTACCGCTTCTTCAATGGAAAAAAGCGTTTTGCCCGGAACCCAACCGTCGGCCACGGCCTTATCCCAGTACGATTTATCCTCTATCGCCTGCCCGATAATAACGTTAATGCCATTGTCTTTCATGTTCATGGCCTGCGCCGGGCCCTGCACGCCGTAGCCTAAGATCGCCACAACTTCGTCTTTTAAAATTTCCTGCGCTTTGGAAAGAGGAAATTCCTCGGATGTGATAACTTCTTCCGTCACGCCGCCAAAATTGATTTTTGCCATAATAAAACCCCCTATTATTCAGATAAATTTATTTTAGTTTTTTAATTCCAGAGCGACCAGCCCCGTTCTGGTGATATCGGCGATGCCCAGAGGCTCCAGCCTAGCCATCGCCAGATCAAGTTGTGCTTTATCGCCGGTAATTTCCAGAATTACGAAATTGTCGTTGGAGACTATTGCCTTCCACTGATTATCGTCAACAGCTTTTTTGATCTGATCTTTTTTATCCGGCGTCAGATTCAGGCGCACCAGCGCCATTTCGCGGTGCACCGATTCCACGTTGGTTAAATCGTCAACTGATATTACATCAACCAGCCGCTGCAGCTGATTTTCGATGCGCGAAATAGTCGCCTGATTGCCGATGCTGGTCATGACGATTTTCGATATCTCGTATTGCGTGGTCGTGTTAACGCTGAGACTTTCAATGTTGTAACCCTTGCCGCCCAGCGTCCCAGCGATTCTCGCCAGCACGTCCGGCTTGTTGTAAACAAGTATTGAAATGATGTGTTCCTTTTTTTCCATTTCCCCCAACCTTTCTATTTTTAAATTAGTTAATCATTTCTCTGGTGCCCAGATCCATGTCGGCCAACGATTCACCCGGTCGCACCATAGGATAGACGCATTCCTCGCGCGAGACGCGGAAGTCCATCAGCACCGGCTTGTCGCTGGAAAAGGCTTTGCGGAGCGCTTCTTCCACTTCGCCCGGTTTGGCGACGCGCATGCCCACCACGCCGAAGGCTTCGGCCAGCTTCACGAAATCAGGCGCGTAGGTCATATCGGTGTGCGAGTAGCGTTTTTCATAAAATAGTTCCTGCCACTGACGCACCATCCCAAGAAAGCCATTGTTCAAGAGCACGACTTTGACGGCGATATTATACTGCGCCGCGGTGGCCAGTTCCTGAATGTTCATCTGAATGCTGCCGTCGCCGGCGATATCGACAACATTTTTATCGGGGAAAGCGCACTTGACGCCAATCGCCGCGGGCAGGCCATAGCCCATCGTGCCCAGGCCTCCGGAAGTGATAAACGTGTTTGGCTTGTCAAATTTGAAAAACTGCGCCGTCCACATCTGATTTTGCCCCACTTCCGTGGTGACAATAACATCTCCGTTGGTCACTTTATGCAGCGTCTCAATGACATATTGCGGCTTGATAATCTCGCCGTTTTGGCAATAAGTAAGGGGCACTTTTTCTTTCCATTGTTCGATTTCCGCAAGCCATTCCTGGCGCATCTGCCTGTTTGGAACGTAGTTGTGCTCGGCCAGAAATTTAATAAGATCTTTGAGTGTGGCTTTGGTTTCGCCGATTATCGGCAGTTCCACGACCACATTTCTGTTGATGGAGGAAGGATCGATGTCAATCTGCACAATCTGCGCGTTGGGCGCGAAGGTTTCTATGGTACCCGTGACCCGATCGTCAAAGCGCACGCCCACGGCAATCAATAAATCGCAGTGACTAACCGCCATGTTTGCGTGATAGGTGCCGTGCATGCCCAGCATGCCCAGCCACAAGAGATCGGTTCCCGGAAAAGAGCCCAGCCCCATCAGCGTGCCGGTCACGGGAATCTGATATTGCCGCGCCAGTTGCGTCAGTTCCGCCGCCGCCTTGCCTAAGATAACGCCGCCGCCGGTCATGAGCAGCGGTTTTTTCGCGTGCGCCAGCATTTCAAAAAGCTGCGATAATTTTTTGGGGACGGGTTTATGCACGACATCGTAATTTCTGATTTTAATATCCGCCGGATTGAATTCCGTTTCCGCGGCCATGACGTTCTTGGGCAGATCGACCAAAACCGGCCCGGGCCTTCCGGAGCGCGCGATATGAAAGGCTTCTTTTATGGTAGCCGCCAGTTCCTCCACGCTGCGCACCAAAAAATTATGTTTGGTGCAGGGGCGCGTGATGCCGGTGATATCCGATTCCTGAAAGGCATCGTTGCCGATTAATGTTGTGGGAACCTGCCCGGTGAAAACGACAATGGGAATGGAATCCATATTGGCGGTGTCGATTCCCGTGACGGTGTTGGTGGCGCCGGGTCCGGACGTGACGAGGCAGACGCCGACTTTGCCCGTGGCGCGGGCGTAGCCGTCAGCGGCATGCACCGCTCCCTGCTCATGACGCACAAGAATGTGTTTTATTTTGCTTCTGTAGAGCTGGTCGTAAATATCCAACACTGCCCCGCCGGGATAGCCGAAGATTAAGTCCACTTTTTCCTCTTCGAGCATTTTCAAAAGTATCTGCGAACCTTTTAATTTCATTAAGTTACCTCAAGCAAAAAGTCATATTAAACTAAAAAAGCCGCTTGTTTCGGGTGAAAAAAGCGGCTTTTGCCTTAAACAACAAAGCCGCGGTTTCCAGGGGCCCGCGGCGTTGTATCTTTTATGTTAGTTCCTAAAGATACACGAACCGGCAGACCCCTTGCGTACTATTACGACCAGTACGCCGGTAATGATGTTGATAATCAGGCTGCCGATCAGTTTTTCTTTAAGAAGCATATGCTAAAATCAAAAATCCCTCTTGGATGGCTCATCTACTAGCGAAAAGAAAAAGATTTGTCAAGCCCCATTCTTTGGATTTTTCACGCTTGAATCAGCGGAACAAATCTTCCTTTTGACCGGTTAACTCGCCGGATCTTTCACTGGGTTTGGTGCCTTCCAAAAAACATTCATAAATAGTTGACGCTCCGGTATCGGTTGTCAACTGTCCTGTGTTCGCGTCCACGCGCATAAAAGTTATGCCTTCCGGCGTGGGGAAGGCCTCCACCGGCGCGCCCTTGAGAACTTTTTCCATGAAATAAAGCCAGATCGGCGCCGCGGCTCTGCCGCCCACTTCCGCCTTGCCCAAAGATATTTCCTGGTCAAAGCCTACCCAGACGCCGGTGATCAGTGAAGGCGAAAAGCCGATAAACCAGGCGTCGCGGTAGTCGTTGGTGGTGCCTGTTTTGCCCGCGACCGGCCTACCGATGCTTCTTACCCTGCGGCCCGTGCCGGTTTCCACGACGTCGCGCATGATGTATTGCGTCATGAAGGCGATGCGCGGATCGATAACCTGCTCGGATTCGGGCTTGTTTTCTTCAAAAACGTTTCCCGTGCGGTCGACTATTTTTTTGATGAAGTAAGGCTTCACTTTTTTCCCGCCGTTGGCCAAAACGCCGTAAGCCCGAACCATTTCCTGGAGCGTTACATTGGAGGAACCGAGCGCCATGGATAATGTTTTAGTAATCGGAGATTCGATGCCCATATTCGCGGCGTAGGAGGCCGCGTATTCAGGAGTTATTTCTTGGAGAATTTTTACGGTCACGATGTTGCGCGATTGCACCAGCGCCGTGCGCATGGTAATCGGGCCTAGAAACTTTTCGTCGAAATTTCTCGGGCGCCACAGCCCGTCTTCCGCCGTGGGGTCTTCAATGACGATCGGCGAATCGACAAAAATCGATGAAGGATTGAATCCTTTGTCAAAAGCCGCCGTGTAAATAAG
>JBBIHZ010000061.1:6310-9209 GCA_037446735.1 Deltaproteobacteria bacterium | reverse complement strand
TTATGGCGCAGGTCTCGCAGAATAATTTTTTGGGCTATGGCCAGATATTAAGTATTAAGGCCTCTCTTGGCTCAAAGATGAGCAATTATGAACTTTCTTTCACCGAGCCCTGGCTTTTTGATATCCCGCTTTGGACGAATGCCAATATTTGGAAATACCTTAAAGAATATGATTCCTACAATCTTGATACTTACGGCGGCGGCGTTACCTTCGGCTATCCTCTGTGGGAGAAAATAGTCGGTTATGCCGGATATCTGCTGAGCTCCAATGAAATCAAAAATATTAAATCTACAGCGCCACTGGTAATCCAGATGCAGGAAGGAAGAAGAACATCGAGTTCGATAACCTTAACTCTGGCCCGTGATACCACTGATGATTATATGATGCCGACCAGAGGAACCAACGCCAATGTTTCCGTGATGTTCGCGGGGTTGGGCGGCGATGTGAATTTAATCAAGTATTCGGCAGGTCTTAATGCATACTGGCCGCTTTTTTGGGATATTGTACTCGTTACTAAAGGCCGTGTCGGCTATATTCAGAATTTAGGCAAAAATGACCCCGCCATACCTATTGAGGATAGCCATGTGCCGATTTTTGAGCGATATGTTTTAGGCGGAATCAATTCACTGCGCGGTTTTCGTTATGTTGGCCCATACAATGGCGGCACGCCGGATGTTATCGGCGGCACGACGATGTTCGTGGGCAATATCGAGATGGTTTTTCCGCTCATTAAGAACGCGGGCATGAAGGGAGTCGTTTTTTACGATGTCGGGAATACATGGAACGGCGAATATCGCTTTGATGATTTGCGGCAATCTGTTGGCGCAGGCATTCGCTGGTATTCGCCGATCGGACCGTTGCGCCTGGAATACGGCCAGGTATTGGATAAAGGAAATTTGCAAAACAATGACGGGGGCCGCTGGGAATTCACCATCGGCATGTTTATGTAAAATATATAACGGATAGAAGGCCGTTAATAAATAAAGAGGAGAATAGAAATGAAAAGAAATATTTTGGTTGTGTCGGCGGTTGTTTTTTCACTCCTGGTTGCGAGCGCGAATCTATACGCTCAAGACAAAATCGGGTTTATCAACATGAGAGAAGTTATCCAGACCTCCAACGCCGGCAAAAGAGCGGGTGAAGAAATGAAAAGAATAGCGGACCGCAAGCAGGCGGAAATCACATCAATGGAGAGAGAACTCAAAAACCTGAAGGAAGAGCTGGACAAAAAGAGCTCTGTGATGACCGCCAGCGCCCGTTCCGAAAAGGAATCCGCCTATCAGAAAAAACTGCGCAGCTATCAGATTCTCGTCAACGACGCCAATGAAGAGCTGCAGAAAAAAGACCAGGAAATATTTCAGAAACTGATGCCGGATATTCTTAAAGTAGTCCGTTCCATCGGCGAAAAGGAAAAATACACGCTGATTGTGGATGTAGCCACCATGCCGGTGCCTTATTTTGATAAAACGAAGGATATTACCGGTAAAGTAGTTGATGAATTCAATAAAAAGTAAATCATAAAAAGCTCTTTGCATGAAAATGACGCTGGCGGAAATAGCCGATTTTTTGAAAGGAAAGCTCATCGGCGCGGGCGATACCGTAATCAGCGACATTCGCCCGATTGATGAAGCTCAAGAGGGCGATATTACGTTTATTGCCAATATCAAATACAAAAAGTATCTGCAAACGACTAAGGCGGCGGCCGTTATCGCGCCGCCGCAGACAGAAATTGCCGGCCTTAATTTGATTTTGGTGCCTGATCCTTACGCCGCTTTTGGCAGGCTGCTCAATCGTTTTTATCCTCTTGAGCATCCGCAAAAAGGGATAAGTCCTGCTGCCTACATTGAAGACGGCGCTGAAGTTTCTCCGGATGCGAATATTTTCCCTCACGTTTTTATCAGCCGGGGAGCGAAAATCGCCAAAGGCGTGGTTGTTTACCCGGGCGCTTATATCGGCCGGGATGTTGTTATCGACGAGGATTCGGTCATTTATGCCAACGTCAGCATTTATCATTCCTGTATCATCGGTAAACGCGTGATTTTGCACTCCGGTGTGGTCGTCGGCGCGGACGGCCTGGGTTTTGCCGGCACGGGCAGGGAAAACAGCAAGATCCCCCAGGTGGGCATTGTCCAGATTGACGATGACGTGGAGATAGGCGCCAACAGCACGGTGGATCGCGCCACGCTGGGTAAAACATGGATTGGCCGCAATGTGAAAATCGATAATCTGGTGCAGATCGCGCACAATGTTGTTATCGGCGAAAATTCCGTGTTGGCGGCGATGGTCGGTATTTCCGGCAGCACCAAGCTGGGCAAAGGGGTGGTTGTCGGCGGGCAGACAGGAATGGTCGGACATATTAATATCGGCGATCATGTGATGATTGCCGCGGATTCCAAAATCCATAAGGACATTGAACCGGGAAAAATTGTCGGCGGGAAACCGCAGATGCCCTATAAGGAATGGCTGAAAGTCGAAGCATGTCGGGCAAAGCTGCCCCAGATGAAAGCGACGCTCGAAAAGCTTGCCAAAAAAATCGAAGAGCTGGAAACCAAGAGCAAGAAAGTATCCAAAGAAGGTTAAACAAATGAAAATTCATTCCACCGCGATTGTTGATAAAGGAGCGCAACTGGAACAGGGAGTGGAAATAGGGGCTTATTCAATTATCGGCCCGAATGTGAAAATCGGCAAAAACGCAATCATTGGCCCGCATGTGGTCATAGAAGGGCACACGGTTATTGGCGAAGGTTGTCATATTCTGCAATTCTGCTCTATTGGCGCCCCGCCTCAGGACTTGAAATACAAAGGGGAGAAAACTTTTTTAATTATCGGCGACTTCAATTCCATCAGAGAGTTTGTAACAATTCATCGCGCCACGACGGAAGGAGACAGCACAACTTCC
>JBBIHZ010000061.1:0-6293 GCA_037446735.1 Deltaproteobacteria bacterium | reverse complement strand
GTCTTATTGTCATATCGCCCATAATTGTAAGCTGGGCGATCATGTCGTTATGGCCAACAACGCTACCTTGGCAGGTCATGTCAGGGTGGAAGACTACGCGGTTATCGGCGGGTTGACAGGCATTCATCAAAATACCAATATCGGCGCTCATTGCATTATCGGAGGGGCGTCGGCGGTGGTCAAAGACGTTCCTCCCTACACAATGGCTGCGGGCAATCATGCCAGGCTTTTTGGTCTGAATTTAATCGGTTTGAAGCGGCGTAATTTTTCCGCGGAAACCATCAAAGGCCTGAAAAAAGCGTATCAAACTATTTTTCGTTCGCAACTTCTCCTGGAAGACGCCTTGAAGAAAGCGCAGCAAGAGGCGGAAAATATTCCGGAGGTATTGCATTTCGTGGAATTTATCAGAGTATCGCAAAGGGGCACCTGCCGTTAAAATGTCCGTGAAAAAAAATAAGATAAAAGTAGGCGTGGTCGGCATCGGCCATTTGGGCGGCTATCATCTGCAAAAATACCGTTTGATAGAAAAATGTGAAATCGCCGGCGTGGCGGATACATTTTTGGAGCGCGCGCAAAAAGCGGCGCAGGAATATGGCTGTCTTGCGTTTTCCGATTATCGGGAACTGATCGGCAAAATTGACGCGGCAAGTATTGCCGTGCCCACCGGGGAACATTTCAAAGTGGCCGCTGATTTTCTGGCGGCAGGCATCGATGTGCTTATCGAAAAACCGATTTGCGCGACTGTTGCCGAGGCGGACATGCTCATTACGCTTGCCGAAAAAAACAAGCTGATTTTTCAGGTGGGTTTTGTGGAAAGGTTCAACCCCGCGGTGATGGCGCTGGAAAAAGTCGTCACGCGGCCGCTTTTTGTCGAAGTGCACCGCCTGCACCCGTTTTTTGAACGCGGCACCGATGTAGACGTTGTTTTGGATTTGATGATTCATGATTTGGATATTGTTTTAAAGTTTGCTAACGCCGAAGTTCGTTCGCTGGAAGCGATCGGCGTTGCCGTTCTTTCCGATAAAATTGACATTGCCAACGCCAGGATTGCTTTTGCCGGCGGATGCATTGCCAACATCACCGCCAGCCGCATCAGCGCCAAAACCATGCAGAAAATCCGCGTCTTCAGCCCGGAAGGATATCACTCCGTTGATTATCGCACGCGCGAAATTATCTCGCTGAGCAAAAAATTGGGAGAAAACGGGCGCCAACAAATTGCGCAAAACAATCTTGAAGTGGTCAGCCATGATCCCCTGGAAGAAGAAATACGTTCCTTTGTTGCCGCGGTGATCAACCGCGCCCAGCCGCTCGTTTCCGGGCAGGACGGGCGCCGGGCTCTGGATCTCGCCGTGCAAATAGTCCAGAAAATAAACGCATCAGAGGTATTACAGTAATGATTCCGATGGTTGATTTAAAGAGGCAGTACCATGCCCTGAAAAACGAAATTGACGCGGCGGTAAGCGATGTTCTGGAAAACACGCAGTTTATTTTGGGTCCCAATGTCTCTAAATTGGAAGAAGAAGTTGCCGGTTACCACAACGTTCCCCATGCTATCGGCGTGGCCAACGGCACAGACGCGTTGCTTCTGGCGCTGCGCGCCTGTGGCATCAAAGCCGGTGATGAAGTCATTACCACGCCCTTCACTTTTATCGCGACAGCGGAAGTGATTGCCCTGATTCATGCCATACCCGTGTTTGCCGATATTTGCCCCGATACTTTTAATATTGATTGTTCAAGGATCGAAGAAAAAATAACTTCCAAAACAAAAGCTATTATCCCCGTTCATTTATTCGGTCATCCCGCTCAGATGGATACGCTCATGAAAATCGCCCGCAAGTATAATCTTCGCGTGATTGAGGATTGCGCCCAGGCCTTTGGAGCCGTCTACAAGGGAAAAAAAGCGGGGACGATGGGCGATGCCGGGTGTTTCAGTTTTTTCCCCAGTAAAAATCTGGCGGGCTACGGCGACGGCGGAATGGTGATAACAAAAGATGAACAGATTGCCCAGCAGATTAAAATGCTGCGCAATCATGGCAGTGAAAAACGTTATTATCATGACATGGTCGGTTACAACAGCCGTCTTGACGAGATTCAGGCGGCGATTATTCGCGTGAAATTAAAAAGAATTGATGAACACAATAAGGCGCGCCGCCAAAATGCCGCCGCTTATGGCACGGCGA
Organism: Deltaproteobacteria bacterium; assembly: GCA_037446735.1. Classification (GTDB taxonomy): domain Bacteria; phylum Desulfobacterota; class Syntrophia; order Syntrophales; family Smithellaceae; genus UBA4810. Next base: position 4,113 of record JBBIHZ010000061.1, on the reverse strand, counting down.
TAAAAAATAAAGAAGTAACATTGCCCGTTGAACAGGCTGATTGCGGCCATGTTTATCATCAGTTTACCATCCGCGCGAAAAATCGCGATCATATCGCAACGGCGTTGCAGCAAAAAAGCATTGCTTCGGCGGTTTATTATCCGGTGCCCTTGCACCGTCAGAAGGCGTTTTTGGATATTTACCAGATAAAGGGCAGCTTTCCGCAGGCGGAAAAAAGCGCCGCGGAAGTTTTGTCCCTGCCGATGTTTCCCGAACTAAAACAGGAAGAAATTCAACTCATCGCCGATGTGCTCAATCATTTCTCCTGAAGAAAGCGCGAACTTAAATGGAAAATGAGGCAGCAGAAAAGAATATCATTATTGTCGCTGGTGAGGCATCAGGCGACATGCATGGCGCGAGCCTGGTTAGGGAAATGTTGAAAATCAATCCCGCTTTGCGCTTTTACGGCATCGGCGGCAGCAAACTGAAAGAGGCGGGTGTTGAAATCATCGCTGATGCCGCGGAAATTGCGGTTGTCGGCCTCACGGAAGCGTTTTCAAAACTTGTTAACTTTTTGCGTGTTATCAGAAATCTCAGAAGAAAAATCAATCAGCTAAATCCCGCGCTTGTCATTTTAATTGATTTTCCTGATTTTAACCTGAATATTGCGGCGCGCTTCGCCAAAAAGAGAAAAATAAAAGTATTTTATTATATCAGCCCGCAGGTGTGGGCCTGGCGCGAAGGAAGGATCAATCAGATAAAGAAACTTGTTGATAAAATGGCGGTTATTTTGCCTTTTGAAGTGGAAGTATACAGCAAGAGAGGGTTTAATGTTGATTACGTGGGGCATCCGCTGCTCGATGCGGTGAAAACGCGTTTCTCCGCCAGGGAAGAGGCAAAAAAATATTTTGGCCTTAAGGAAAATAAAATAACAATCGGGCTATTACCGGGCAGCAGAACCGCGGAAGCGGAAAAACTCCTGCCAGAGATGCTGAAAGCGGCGACAATAATTTCAGAGACGATACCAGGCGCGCAGTATATATTGCCGCTGGCCGAAACGCTCGCGGAAAAACAAATAGCGCCGATGATTTATGATTCTGGAATAAGGTGAAAATAGCGACGGGCGCGACTTATGATGCCATAGCCTGCTGCGATTTGGCGATTGTCACGTCGGGAACAGCCACGCTGGAGACAGGGCTTTTGGGTGTGCCGATGGTTATCGTTTACAAGGTTTCGCTGTTTTCGGCATTAATCGGCAGTTTGGTGATCAGCGTTAAAAATATTGGCCTGGTTAATATCATCGCCGGCAAAACTATTGTGCCGGAATTGATACAACTGGAAGCAAAAGGCGCGCGCATTGCCGCGGAAGCCCTTGCTATTTTGAAAAGCGAAAGATATACAAAAATAAAAAAAGAACTGGCGGCGCTGCGCGAAAAGATGGGTAGCCCCGGCGCGGCGGCCAGAGCAGCGCAAATCGCCTGCTCCATGATTTAGAGGAAATATGGAATTATTCAAGCGGCTTCTCAAAATGTCCAAGCTGTACTATGTGCGCTTTATTATCGCGGCTGTTTTAATGATCATTGTCGCCGCCCTGCAGTCGGCTTTACCTTTGATTTCCAAGCCGGCCATTGACAAAATATTTATGAACAAAGATGTTGCCGCTTTAAAATGGATTCCCCTCGCGGTTATTGGCATTTTTTTCTTGCGCGGCATCTGCGATTACGGACGTGCCGTGATCATGGGTTCCATCGGCTTGAGTATCGTGGCAAATTTGCGCAATCAACTCTATGAGCAGATCCAAAAACAATCTCTTGCTTTTTTCGCTGATCATCCGACGGGTCTCCTCATGGCGCGCATTACCAATGATGTCCAGGACGTTCAGAGCGCCACTTCCGAGGCGGTAACTTCGCTGATTAAAGACAGTTTTATGCTGCTCGGCCTGGTGGGGGTTATTTTTTATACAGACTGGCGGATGGCGCTGATTGCGATGATTGTTTTTCCTCTCACCATTTATCCCATTGCCCGCTTCGGCAAAAAAATGCGCAAGGTCACCAAATCGGCGCAAATCACCATGGGTAATTTAAGCACTCTCCTGCAGGAAACCATTTCCGGCACCCGCATTGTCAAGGCTTTTTGCATGGAAAAATATGAAAATGACAGGTTTGCCGCGGAAAACAAAAGACTTTATAAATATAATATGAAAAGGGTTTCGGTGCATGCCATGTCCACGCCGGTGATGGATTTTTTGGCCGGCATCGGCATCGCGGCGATAATTTTTTACGGCGGCTATAAAGTAATCGCGGGAACGTCCACGCCGGGCACGTTCTTTTCCTTTCTGGCCGCATTGTTCATGCTTTATGAACCGATAAAACGTCTTACTAATGTCAATAATACCATCAACCAGGGCATTGCCGGGGCGGAGCGTATTTTCAGCATTATCGATCGGGTGCCGGATATTCAGGATAAACCAGGCGCCATCGAGCTTCCTCCCATCAGCGCAGGCATCGAAATTCAAAACGTGACTTTCTGCTATGACACAACACCGGTTTTAAAAAACATCAATCTTTATATCAAGGCCGGCGAGGTCGTCGCGTTTGTCGGCATGAGCGGCGGCGGCAAAACATCACTGGTTAATTTGATTCCCCGATTTTACGATGTGACTTCCGGCCGTATTTTGATCGACGACCATGATATTCGTAATGTTACATTACAATCTTTGCGCCGGCAGATCGCCATCGTGACGCAGCAGACGATTCTTTTTAACGATTCAGTCAAAAATAATATCGCCTATGGTGACATTAAACGCACTGCCGAGGAAATTATTGCCGCGGCCAAAGCGGCCAACGCGCATAATTTCATCACGCGCCTGCCGCAGGGATATGATTCGAATATCGGTGAATTAGGCACCAAACTCTCCGGTGGTGAAAAGCAGAGAATTTCCATTGCCCGCGCCCTTTTGAAAAACTCGCCCATATTAATTCTGGATGAAGCCACATCATCACTGGACACGGAGGCGGAAATAGAAGTGCAAAGAGCTCTGGATAATCTCATGAAAGGTCGCACCACGCTGGTTATCGCGCATCGTCTTTCCACTATCCGCAACGCCGACAGAATTATCGCTTTAGTCAACGGCGAAATCGTCGAAGAAGGCACGCATGAGGCTTTACTCGCTAAAAAAGGCGAATACTACCGCCTGCATTATTTGCAGTTCAAAGAAGAAGGAAATGGGAATGATCGACTGGCAAAGGATGTGGAATGATGATGAAGGGGTAAGGCATCTCCGTCCAACGCGCGTAATTTTATTTTTTCTGTCTTTTTTTTACCGTTTGATTATCAATTTGCGCAACTGGCTGTACGACAAACAAATTTTTTCGTCAGTCAGTCTTTCCTGCCCTGTAATCAGCGTCGGCAATATCACGGTCGGCGGCACCGGCAAAACGCCGTGTGTGATTATGCTGGCGAAAATATTGCTGCGCCACGGCTTTAAGCCGGTGGTTATCAGCCGCGGTTACGGCGGGAAAAAAGAAAAAAAAGTAAATGTCGTGGCGGATAGCGGCAATATTCTTTTGGATGCAAAAATTGCCGGAGATGAGCCTCTGATGCTTGCCCGCGCTCTGCCGGGCGTGCCGGTAATTGCCGGCGCCAATCGCGTTGCCACGGGCAGCGCGGCGATAGAAGATTTTGGCGCAAATATTATTATTTGCGATGATGCTTTTCAGCACCGTAAAATTGCCAGAGACATAAATATAGTTTTGCTCGATTACGAAAGGCCGTTTAGCAACGGCTCGCTTTTGCCGGCAGGAGCGCTGCGCGAATCGCCAAAATCTTTAAAGCGCGCCGATTGCCTGATTATGACGAGGGTTGATGAAAAAGCGGTTTTTAACAAAGACGCGCAAAAAACTTTGGATACTTTTCAGGTAGACGTTTTTTTAAGCCGTCATGTCGCTAAAGATGTTATAAAAGGTAATGATGGCGATACGTTGTCGCTTTCTGTGCTGCAAGGCAAAAAAGTCTGCGCTTTTTGCGGTATTGCTCGGCCGGACTCTTTTAGAAAAACGCTCTCAGATGCGCGAGCGGAAGTAATTTCCTTTGATGCTTATCCCGATCATTATGCATATCACTCATTTGATGTCG
>JBBIHZ010000060.1:8641-9235 GCA_037446735.1 Deltaproteobacteria bacterium | reverse complement strand
CTTTTATCAGGAAGAACTCAAATTGAAAATGGATCAGTTTCCGGGGGGAAGGTCACTTATATTGAACGTTTTAACCGGACCTACCGGAACGAACTGCTCGATCTTTACCTCTTCCAGAACCTGGACGAGGTCAGAGAGGCAACATATTGGTGGATGATGGAATACAATGAACAGCGGCCGCATGATTCCCCGAATGACTTAACCCCAGCGGAATGCTTGTCAAAAAACACCGGAAACTCTATTTATGAATTGTCTACTTGACAGGGAAGCTTACGAACGGCAAAATGAAGTATTTAAGAAAAAGTGCGCGAGAAACGATTGTTGCGAAATATGATTTGGCAAAACTTTTGCCGATTCATTTGCGGTGGATAAAGGAGACAGGAATGTAATTAATTACGTGAAATAATCAGAGACTTGCTATTTTCTATATTGTATTCCACATTCCGAGCTTCCGTGGCCGCGGCCGGCTGTGGTTTCTTTGATTAGTATTCCCTTTTCAAAAGTGAGCACATAGATAAAATCGCCTTCGCCGCAGTTGTAATGCCATTGTTCCACTTTCTTTTTGCATTTCTTCGTCTTGCTCTTTTTATTTGA
>JBBIHZ010000060.1:0-8631 GCA_037446735.1 Deltaproteobacteria bacterium | reverse complement strand
CAATGATTTCGTCGTCCGCGCAGACGGTTTCCGTCAGGGAGGCCTTGCCGCAGGCAGATTGAACTTTATTTTTGGTGTCGCCGGTGGTGACGAGGCCTGTACCGCAGCGGAACGCTGTGCTGTAAGATGCACAAATCAGGAGAAGAAAAGCCGTAAACGCAAAATATTTTAGTATTTTCATGATGAGTTACTCCTTCTTTTTGGTCAGTATCAGATATTCATATTTATAAAGATCATAAACAAATTGCTGGATAATTTCCTGCTCATCAGTGACGGGTGTCTTTATCCTGAGCGTTGTCATTAATTTATCATTAAAATCAAGTGGTAAAAAATCGGCAATCGGCCCGCGCCGGACTTGATAGTTAAATACTTCGGCAATTCTTTGCAGGTAAGAAAATTTGATGGTGAATTCATCATGCCCTTTCAGAGTGATTCTTTCGGGCATGCCCGCGGGAGCGATACACAGCATTTCACGCAGGTCATCCGGCGCGGTGGCTTCACAGCTATGCTCGCTCAAATATAAATATTTCACGCCCGCCCGGCAGATATTTTCCAAAAGAGTTAACGCACCGATGTTGATCACCTCGTCAGACAAAAAATGTATGTCATATTCTTTAATAAAATGCTTTGCTTTGCTCTCGTAATAAATAAGGCCTTCCGCTTTATCTGATGTGGAGCTATTTTGTGGAATTAAAGCGGGGAAATCTCCCATGTTTTCGTTCATGATAAACAAATCAAAGCGAGAAAAAAAAGCGGCGTCTTTTTTTAAAGCATCGGCCTGGATAAATTCAACGCTGTATTTTTGCAGTGTTTCTTTTTGCCGATTCAAAAGATAAGGAGAAATATCCAGCAGCGTGGCGCGTAGATTCGGGTTGATCTTGAGAAAATCGTTCGACAGGCAGCCCAGGCCTCCGCCGATTTCCAAATAATTACGCACTTCCTCAAAGGGAATGAATTTTTCCAGAAAATGATAGAGATTCGCTCCCAGAGATGCTTTGTTCTTCAACATGCCGCGGCAGGGGCTGTTTTCCGGATAGAGGACGTTGCAGACGGTTAGCTCCCAACCCAAAGAGGTCAGCTCATGGACATGATAATCATCCGTCGTGCTAAGTATATAACCCATAATATTAATTATGAAATTTAATCTTGGTTTTTGCGCAATTTATGATATTAAAAATACTTAAATTAGAAGAGTAAAAAAATCCATGAAAATATTTGTCAAAGCAAATCGGCGCAAAGAAACATTAATGCTCTTGGAGAGAAAACGTGTCGCGGTATTCGCAAAAGTTAATTGAGCTTCTGCGCGGCGATCATCCCGATTTATCCTCCTGGACAATCATCTGCGCGAGCGACAGGGCCGTTGATCCCGTGCAGCATTTTATTCATAGCGCGATGGGCGGCATACTGCCCAAGGTGGAAAGCATTGATTCTTACATTACGGGAAAAATCAGCGCTAAACTCAAGCTGCATCCGGTTGCCGGCGATGAGCAGCTTCTTTTGTTCATTCAGTTCATCGCGGAGAAATATCCGGAAGAGCTCTACCCGGCGCGCCGCGCCGCGACACTTCTGCCCCTGATTGCGAAGCTTGCCGAATATAATTTGAGCCGGAAAACGATTGTCGGCACGGAACGCTTTACGGAAGAGGAATGGAAAAGATTTGAGGGATACCTGGTCATGACGCAGGATTTCCGCAAATGGCTTGCCCGCAAACAATTATTTCTGCCCGAGCTGGAGATATCCATGCTGGATACGATAACGCCGGGGGAAAAAGATATATTCACCGGGCTTCCCGCGCTAACGCCTCTTGTTGAGCGCTTTTACAGGAAGATAGACAAAGAAAAACTTTTTATCTAACCACCGCTTTTCGGGAAGGAATTATTCCCTATAGAAAAGCTGCCTTTCGATTCGGCAAAAAGTCTTGTTTTGTTCTTCGGCGGGGAGGTTAGTCATGAAGAGGGAGCAAATATTGAACTGATTTCACTAGCGGGGCTGCATGCCCTGGTCGATTTGGTTACGCTGGAGATTTCCGACTTTATAAAGCAAAGAAAAAACAACGATCAACTGATGATTTATTTGATTGATGAATCGCTCACGCCGCTGCTCTGGCGCAGGGCGCTGCGGATCTTCGGTAGTGCCGTTAATCTGGCCGTCTGGCTGCCCTTTTCGATGACAGCGGCGGCCAAAAGGCTGATGAACGCGATAGAGGATGCACAAAAATTTGGACGCGCACCGGACTTTCAGGTATTTGCCACGGCCTGCGCGGTGGAGTTGTCCCGGAACAGAGACAGTTATATCCGTGAGGAATGTGAAGCTTTTGAGGCGGCCATATCTTTTTCCACTTTGCTTGACGAATGGAAGGGAAGACTGGGAAAGAATCTTGCCGATACGGCAAAAATTCTGATCAATGCCAAAAAATTCCGCGTTACGGGCAGCAGAGCGGCGCCGGTGCAGGTTGTCGGTTTCGGCCACGTTTCGGGAGAGAAATTCAGCAGGGGGTTAATTATTTCACTCGACAGCGGCGTTATGCCGAGCCAACCCTTTGAGGGACCATTCATCAATCCGGTCCATGTGCCGCAGTTGAGAAAAAGTGTATTTGAATATGAGGATCTTATTTTCCGGCAGATTCTGGCAAGCGGCGAAAATGTGAAAATAGTCGCGGTAGACGATATCATCAGGGAAAGAACACCCAGTTACTACCTGAGTCTCCTTTCTCAGGAATTTGGCAAGCCCATTACGAAAACGATATTCAGGGATTCTTTCAAGCCGATAAAAACCGCGGAAAAGCCGTCAGTAAAAATAGACGACTTTCTGAGGAGCAAGCTGAAAGATTTCACCTATTCGTATTCGAGCCTGGAGAAAATTCTAGCCTGCCCGTTTTTGTTTTATCATCAATACATTCTCGGAATTGAACCTCCGGCGTTTATGGATGACGAAGAAAAAATCAACATGCAGATGGGAAATTTTGTTCATAAGTTCCTGCAGAAGCTGTCCGGCGATAAAGATAAATTCGCGGATTGGGAAAAGCTCTTTGACCGTATGTGGGCGGGCAAAGAGAATATTGAGACGAGAAATATCGGCGGCATTGATATTTATATGCTGAACGCGAAGATATTCTTGAGGGAAATTTACGATGACGAAAAGGAATCAGGCAATTATATGATCTTTGCCGATAACGCCCTGGCGTGCGAGCAGAGATTTACCGGGACGATTGCCGGAAATTATAAAATAAAGGGCTTTGCGGACAGAGTGGCCAGGCTCGGAGAAAGAATAGAAGTCATTGATTTCAAATATGCGAAGAGACAAAAAAAATACGAGATATCACAGAAAACATCGGTGTTGAAAAGATTTGAGGAGAAAGGTGTTTTGCATCCCGCGGCGCAACTGGTCATTTATCAGCGCTATAACGAAACGCAGGGAGCGCGCTTTTGTTTTTTGAAGGAGCCGACCAAAGACAGGGAAATGACACTGCCGGAGAGGGAAATCGCCGAGTCGGAAAACTTGATGCGGGCCATTAAAGAGCGCCTGGATGAGATTATCGGCGGCGCCGAGCTGTCGCCCGCGCATGAAAGTGATATGTGTGAATACTGCCGTTTTCAGGCTTTATGCGGCAGGGAAGATTATTACAAAGCCACGCGGAGGAGCATATGATGGAAAGCACTTTGCTGAAAGCTTCCGCCGGCTCGGGAAAGACAACAAAGCTTACCGAAGAAGTCTTAGCCAGAATTCTCAGCGGGGGCAAGTTCATCGCGGCGCTTACTTTTACCCGCGCCGCCACGACGCAGATGCGCGCCCGCATCATGAAAAAGATAGCCGAAAAAGAGAAGTGGCCTCTTTTGGACCGCCTGCGGCTGATAATGGAAGCGGGGCGCGTCGGATATTCGACGATCGACGCTTTTTTTTACCGGCTTTTTGCCGCGGCTGGTTTTGTGCCGAAGCTAGCGGACGAGAAAGTGCAGATAGAAATGACGCGCGAGATAGAAACCCTTTTCCGGGAGATCGTCAGGCGAAGTTCCATGGCAAGCAAAATTATTGTCGCGGCCAGAATATTGCGTACGGACATAGACGCGCTTTGGGAGCCGCTGGCGGAAGAACAGACAATAGAACGTTGTCTTATAAACTGCGACAGCCTGGAAAACATGGACAAACTAATGAAAGAAAACGGCATCTTGAGAAACAAACTCAGATCGCTGGGCGCAGAAGCTGATAAACTTGCTGACGATGTGACGGCTCATGTCAGAAATCGCGTCATAAATTATTTGTCCGACTACGATGTCTTTATGGGAAAAACGGCCGCGACACACGCCGATTTGTCAACCTATACAAGTTTGGGTAAAACGATTGACTGGAGCGAAAAAACCTACGCACGGCTTAATGAAATATTCAAAAAATACAGGAAGATGGCAGAGATGCTGACCCTGAATAAGGCGCTCTTGCGCGAACTGGCCGTGGCGTCCCTGTGCGCCTCGTATCTGGAGGCGGCGGAAGAAATAAAAAAGGAAAAAGGCCTGATTTTTTTCCAGGATGTGCGCCGAAGTCTTCTGGCTTTGGATGGCCCGGAATCAGCGGAGCGCCCCAGACTGATGAGTAATTATTTTTCCCTGGGACTTGACCGCACCGAGCACCTGTTGATTGACGAATTTCAGGATACTTCGGAAGGAGACATTCAGATACTGCTGCCGCTGATTTACGAGGTTTTGTCCGGCGGCGGCGAGCGGGGCGCAAGGTCTTTTTTTGCCGTGGGCGACTGGAAGCAGATGATTTACGGCTGGCGCGGCGCAGACCGGGAAGCGCTGGAAGAGGCCATCGGCGGATACATCAAAAATAAAACCATCAAAGAAAAATCCCTCGAAAACAATTTCCGCAGCACGCCCCTGCTCATTTCATTTTTTAATGAACTTGTCGCGCATCTTTATGCTGGCAAAGAAAAAGAAGAAACGCAGAAGCCGCCGGCTGATCCGAAAGCTTTCGACGGCGTAACGGAAGTGAATTGCGTTGAGTTGGAGAAAGACGGCGCTGCGGAAGAGCCTTTTTATCCCGCGATAGTCGAGTATCTGAAAAAGAAAAAAGAAGAATACAAATGCCCCTGGGGCGACATGGTCGTGCTGGCTCTGACCAACAATCACGTGCAGAAGATTGAAGCCGAACTTCTGAAAAACTCTATTGGCGTGGCGGCAGTGAAGGGCAGGCAACTTCTTGCGACGTCCGAAGGTGTGGCGGTTATGCTTTTTCTTGCCGCGTTGCTGGGAAAAGATGCGGAAAATAAATTCATTAAAGCCGTGGTGGAAGCGGCGTCATGGAAAAAAATATTCGGCGATGTCGGGTCAATGCGCGATGAATTCGCGCAGAAATATCCTCCTCCTTACGGGTTAATGGCGGTAAGTTCCGCGCTTGAGCTTTTGCGCGGTAAAATTTCCCCGACCATTCTGGATATCTGGCAGGATGAGGCGCAGGCCTTCTTTATCGAAGGCGGCGCCGAGGTTGATGAATTTCTGATAAGGATGTTCGACTTGAGGTTCAGCCTAAAAGTGCCGGAAGCGGAGAAAAGCGAAAACATCAAGGTGGACACGATTCACGGAACAAAAGGACTGCAGTTTAAGTATGTATTTATTTTCTGGAATGAAGAAGAACGCGCCGCGCCGTTTTATCTGGCCTCACAAAAATGTCACGTGCAATTTTCAGCCGACGAAATAAAATTTATCGAAGCGAGCGATTCCGCGCTGGCCAAGGAAATTATCGAAAATTACCGCACAAATCTGGCAAAACTGCGGAGAGAAAAAGCGAATGTATTCTACGTAGCCGCGACGCGCGCGATTATGACCCTGACCGTTTTTTTGCCGAAAAAGAGAAGCGAAGATTATAAGCCCGTACACCAGGCGGTGCTGGATACATTTTCACGATTTGCCCCAGAGGGTATCAAAAAAGAAGACTGTTCTTCAACCAGCAGAAAAAGAGATAAAGAAGATATAATAATTATCGCCGCGCCTGTTCGATACAAAGGCGAGCCGGAAAAATACGGAGAAGTAGACCCGACGCTGCTTTCGGCAAACATTAAAACCGGAATCATGCGCGGCGAGAGGCTGCACCGCTGGCTGGCCAGAGTTGTTGACGCCGACACGTTGCCGCCGGCCGGAGAGCTGAATAAGAGTGAATATGAGGCGGCCGCCCGGTTTATTAAAAGAAGCGATGTCGTCCCTGTAATGTTCAGACCGGGCAAAGTTTATATTGAGCAGCAGATATCCGATCAGGAAAGTTTCGGCATCGTGGATAGAATGATAGTATCTGATGATCTTGTCACTATCATTGATTATAAGTCCGGTTCAATGAGGGGGTTGAGGCAGAAATACGAAGAGCAGCTCAAACGTTACACGAAGATTATGAAAAGCCTCTATCCGGGGAAAGAAGTTGAATATCACATGCTTTCTGTCGATGTTTGATATTGTTCATGCGATGATATTTGGAGAGCAACTGAAACTCTATTTAAAAAGTCTATCTCTTTCCCAGATGAAGAATGCCCTTGGTGATATTACACAGGTGGTCGTTTAATCTTTCCATGTCGGTCAGGATATCCGTAAAAATCAGCCCTGCGTTGCTGATGCAGATATCGTTTTCCAGCCTTTTTATGTGATTGAGCTTATATTGGTTAATCAGTTCATCAAGTTCTTTTTCTATGTTCAATGTTATGGTAGCCGCGGCTTCATCATTATATTGCAGCGCTTTTCTTGTTTGTTTCATCAGCGCTTCCGTTTTTTCAAAAAGTTTTTCCAGTTCTATTTTTGCGGGTGCGGAGAAATCGAGGTTGTTTTCATAAGCCCTCTGCGCGAGAATGACAATGCCCTCACAGTAATCACCCACCTTTTCCAGGTCGTTGACGCTGTGCAGCAACGCCGGCATCAGCCGCGCGTGCTTTTCCGGCAGTTCGGACTTGGTGATTTCGACAATGTATTCGGTGATATTTTTCTGCATGTCATCCACCGACTCTTCATCCAGGGTCACTTCATTTTTTAATCTGTGGTTGTAAGTCACCGTGCATTCTCTGGCTTTCTTGAGCATTCCGATGCATGTATCGAGCATTACCACCATTTCGCTGATTACGGCTCTGATGGCCAGGTGCGGCAGGGCAAGCAGATTTTGATCCAGATGCCTTGCTTCTTTTTTGACATAATCTTCACCTGGAATTATTTTGTTGAGCAGTTTAACGAAAAGGGGCACGAAAGGCAGAAAAATAATCGCGTTAATGAGGTTAAAAAACGTGTGCGTATTGGCTACTTGGCGGGCTACGTTATCCGACAATAAGGGAATATACTTTAAGTAAAGCGGCGCCATAATTAACGCAAAGATAACCCCTATGACATTGAAAAGAGTGTGACCCCAGGCCAGTCTTTTACTGGAAAGCCTACCGCCTATGCTGGCCAAAAGGGCGGTAATGCAAGTGCCGATTTCCATGCCGAAAATAAGATAAATCGAAGAATTGAGATCAAGCAGACCCGCGGTAGCAAAGGCGATGATTATACCGGTTGTCGTGCTGGAGCTCTGCCAGGCCATGGTGAGCAAAAGCCCGGTTAGAATGCCCAGGAGAGGGTATTTGCCGAAGTTAACGAAAGCGTTTTTTGTCGCCTCGTTTTGCGTCAGCGGCGCCACCGCCGTACTCATCATGGCCATTCCTAGAAATAACATACCGAAACCGAGAGCCACTAACGCCCTATGTTTATTTTTATCTTTTTTGGCGGTGAAGAAGAAAATTGCTCCCGCGAAGACGAAGATGGGGGCAAGCGCGGTAAGCTTAAACGCGATTAACTGCCCGGTAATGGTAGTGCCCACATTCGCGCCGATCATCATCGCGACGCCTCCGCCCAAGCCAAGCAGTCCGGCATTTAAAAAACCAATCAGAATAACCGAAGTGGCGCTGGAGCTCTGAATAAGAGCCGTGACAAAGGTGCCCACCAGCATGGATTTAAATCTGTTGGATGTCAGTTTTTCCAGCAGGGATTTAAGAAGCCCGAGGGATAATTTTTTGAGCGAATCGCTCAGCAGGTGTATGCCGTAAATAAATAAGCCAAGTCCGCCGATGAGTCCGATGATGATGCTGAAGATATTCATTTATCCGCTTAACCTCTCGCAAAATTATTTCTTATATTTCTATTTTTAGCAAACCTTTTGTTGTGTCAAAAACCAAGGCGCCTCCCGGCTCCAGAATATGCACGTTTTCACGGAAGCCCACCATAATCATGGGGACAGCGCATTTTTCCGACTCTATGGAAATTCATAAAAATTGTTCCCGGAACGCTTTTGGGCGTAATCTGGGCCTTGATCTGTACCGAACCACGGCGGGAAGTCACCTTTATCATCTGCCCGTTGGAGATTTTCAGTTTTTCCGCGTCGAGGGGATTGATTTCCACCAGGCTTTCCGGATATCGTTCTGACTGTCCTTCGGCGCGCGTGGTCATTGTTCCGGTGTGATAAAAAAATGTCCCAGGACGGACTTGACTTGACAGTTGGATAAAAAAGGCGGTCAGTTACCTCCTGGATTGTTTTGAGGCAATCAAAAAAGGAGGATATTTAAAAATGACCACCCAAGGGAAGCTTATCAGAAACAAACTAAGTTTACTACAGTTAGCGGAGTATTTGCAGAAC
>JBBIHZ010000059.1:7353-9285 GCA_037446735.1 Deltaproteobacteria bacterium | reverse complement strand
AATTATTGGTGCCGGTGTAACGGCACTTATCGCCGGTAAAGTATTTACCACCTGATTTTTTTGAAAAGCAGTTAAATAATTATTTTTAGGTTGAATCATTTTCAAACCACCATGTGCCAAAGCGGGTTTAGCGGGCCAGGATCGATATGCAGACAGGAAGAAAGAAGAGAGCCGATGCGGCAATAAGGCCGTAGGAAACCCAATTGATGTATTTTTCGTACTTCAGCAAGCTCTCATCCCAATCGCCGCACTCGATAAACCGGCGGAACTTGGGGAGTAATTTTGCTGGGTGAAATATTTCTGATTTATCCATAGCCCCCGCTTTAAAAGTATTTTCGAAAAAGATAAATTTGCTCTGCATATAGGATTTCCTCTTTTCTCCTAAAAAATTATTTATGATATTTTCGCACCACGGCGGTAATCACACCGGCGATGCGCAGTTCTTCTTTGGGAATAATCGGCGGGTATTTGGGATTGGCCGCCTCCAGCGTTACTGTTTTTCCTTTTTTGCAAAAATATTTCATCGTCCAGTTGCCGTCCACTTCCGCCAGAATAATATCGCCGTTTTTCGGCTCTCTGCCGCGCTCCACAATTACCAGATCTTTATCCATGATGCCCGCGCCCGACATGGAATCGCCTGTGACGGATAAGAGAAAAGAGGTTTCGGGCCGGTTGACGAGATATTCGTCAAAGGAAATCACATCGCGTAGTTCTTCTTCCGCGGGCGAGGGAAAGCCGGCGCAGACATCTCCGGCCAGAGGCAGCGCGAGCGATAGACGCGCGGGCGCCAGAAATCCTTTGGCGTCTTTTTGGAGCGCTCCCGCGCCGATCAGTTTTTTCACCCAGAAGTCGACGACGCTTTTGGAGCGCACGCCGATGATCTCCGCCATTTCCGAATAAGTCGGCATGCGCCGGTTGCGCCGGAAAAAGGCGAGAATCTTTTTTTCCACATCCGGTAAAGTTCGCTTGACTTTCATGGCAGCTATGTTATAGAACGATTGTTCTATTGTCAAGGTTTTTTATTGTCGGTAGGGCAGGCGAGTGTAAAAACACCGGCAAAAATATTTGACACAAAAGGGGAAAAAAGCTAGCCTGCAAAAACTTAACTAGTTGAAAACAATTAATATTTTATCCGGGTGCTCCATAATGATAAATAGCGAAAAGATTATTAAAATACTGGCTACGGGATTTGGCGCGGGGCTTTCACCTGTGATGCCGGGGACAGCCGGCACGCTGGTAGGGGCCTTGTTTTGCCTGGCCTTTTCGCCCCTGAACTGGCTTTTTCGGTTTGTGCTTGTGGCGGTTTTGGTGGGAGGCGCGGTTTATGTTTCCGGCCGCGCCGAGGAAATTTATCAAAAAAAGGACGATCAACGCATTGTGATTGATGAAATCGCCGGATTTCTTCTGGCTATGCTGCCGGTGACGATAAATCTTTTAAATCTTTTACTGGCTTTTGTCCTATTTCGCATTTTTGATATCTTCAAGCCTTTTCCGCTGCGTGATTTTCAGAAATTTCCCGGCGGCTGGGGCGTGGTGGCCGATGATATCGGCGCGGGCATCTACACGGCCGCGATACTGCTGATTTTAGTTATTTTTGGCGTGTTATGAAAGTTGGTGTTTTAACGATAGGTAACGAACTGATTTCCGGGCGCACGGCTGACGCCAACGCTTCTTTTATCGCGCGTGAAGTTAATCAGGAAGGATGGAGCGTGGAAGCCATCTTGTCTGTCGGCGATGATTTTGCCAAAATCAAAGACCGCCTTAATTATTTGCTGTCCATGACTGATGCCGTGATCTGCACCGGTGGATTGGGGCCTACCGCCGATGATATTACTTCGGCGGCCATCGCCGCCGCTTTCGGCCTGCCTCTTTATACCGATGAAAATGTTCTCAATTACATCAAGGAAATATTAGCCAAATACAATCTGCGCT
>JBBIHZ010000059.1:0-7315 GCA_037446735.1 Deltaproteobacteria bacterium | reverse complement strand
AATCCGGTGGGCACAGCGGCGGGATTTTTCTTAAAGATGGAGGGAAAGCTTATTTTTGTTATTCCCGGCGTGCCCGGGGAAGCAAGAAGAATGCTGACGGAAGGCGTCCTTCCTGTTTTGCGCGAGCATTTCCCGCAGGGGCGGTTGCACGTGGCCAAACAGACGATAAAAACCTTCGGCCTTTCCGAAGCGGCGGTGGATGACGCGCTCAAAAAAATAGATTTTAATTCTCTGGGCGTGAGCATCGGTTTTTATCCCGTCTTTCCGGAAAATCATCTGGTTATCATTTCCCGCGAGAAAACGCCGGCAGATGCACGAGATAAATTAAAAAAAGCACAGGATGAAATTACCGCCCGGCTGAAAAAAAATATCTTTCACTACGGGGATAAAATGCTGGAAGAGGTTGTCGCCGGCAATCTTCTGGAAAAGAAGCTGACGCTGGCGGTGGCGGAATCATGCACGGGAGGACTTATTGCCAGCCGTCTTACCGATGTGCCGGGAAGTTCGGGTTTTCTGGAAAGAGGATTTGTAACCTACAGTAACAAGTCAAAAATGGAATTGCTGAGCGTTTCCGCGGCGGTTCTGGAAAAACATGGCGCGGTAAGCGAAAAGACGGCGCGGTTGATGGCCGAAGGCGCGCGGCAAAACGCGCAGACAGATTTGGGGCTGGCTTCCACCGGCATTGCCGGTCCCACGGGCGGCTCCCCGGAAAAACCAGTGGGGACTGTTTATCTGGCGCTGGCGGACGCGAAAAATACTATCTGCCGCCATTTTGCTTTTCGCTGGGACAGAAGGCGCAATAAGCTTGTTTTTTCCGAAGCGGCGTTGATGTTGCTGCACGATTATTTGTCCGGCACGGAGAAATAAATGGACCAGGAAGAAAAAAATATCCGCGCCTTTCTGGCCATTGAGCCGCCCGCGGCTATCCTGGATGCGGCAGGCACCCTGCAGGAAAAATTAAAAAAGGAAATTGTCGGCAAAATAAGCTGGAGCCGGCCGCAGGGCAACCACCTGACGCTGAAATTTTTCGGCAACATCAGCCAAAATGATGTAAAAAATATTTGCGCTACGGCGGAAAAACAGATAGCTTTGACGCCTCCGCTGCTATTGAAAATAGAAAAGACCGGCTGTTTTCCCGGGAGCAAAAACCCGCGCGTGCTGTGGCTGGGTGTTGCCGGCGACGCGGACAAATTGGCGGCATTGCAGGCGCGGCTGGAAGAGGAGTTTGAAAAAATCGGCTTCGCGCGCGAAGGCCGCAATTTTTGTCCACATCTTACCCTGGGGCGGGTTAAGGATTCGGGACAGGCAAAAGGGGCCGGCGAGGCCCTGCTCAAATACAAAGATTATCTCGCCGGCGAATTTACCTGTAACGAAATGTTTTTGTTTCAAAGCAGGTTAACCCCGCAGGGGGCAATTTACACAAAACTGGAAAAATTCTCTTTTCATTGTTAGGAAACGATTATGGCAAAAAAAGACAAAGTAAACGCGGAAGAAAAAATCAGGGAAAATAAAACCAACGGAGGGCGAAGCAATATGGGCGCAGACACAGACAGGTCAAAAGCGATGGATTTAGCCATCACGCAGATCGAAAGGCAGTTCGGCAAAGGTTCCATCATGAAATTGGGCGGCGGCGAGCAGGTTGCCGATATTCCGGCGATATCCACCGGTTCGCTCAGTCTAGACATCGCGCTAGGCACTTTCGGCGTGCCGCGCGGCAGAGTTGTGGAAATTTACGGGCCGGAATCGGGCGGAAAGACCACGCTGGCCTTGCACATCGTGGCGGAAGCGCAGAAACAAAACGGTCTGGCGGCTTATATAGATGCGGAACACGCCCTAGATGTGACGTACGCCAAGAAAATCGGCGTAAACACCGATGACCTGCTTATTTCTCAGCCGGATACGGGCGAGCAGGCGCTCGAGATCGCCGAAACTCTGGTGCGCAGCGGCGCGTTGGATGTGCTGGTGATTGATTCCGTGGCGGCGCTGGTGCCGAAAGCTGAACTGGAAGGCGACATGGGCGACGCGCAGATGGGATTGCAGGCGCGGCTTATGTCGCAGGCGCTGCGCAAACTGACCGGAAGTATCAGCAAATCCAAAACAACGGTCATCTTTATCAACCAGTTGCGCATGAAAATAGGCGTTTTCTTCGGCAATCCGGAAACGACCACCGGCGGCAACGCGCTGAAATTTTACGCGTCGCAGCGCCTCGATATCCGTAAAATGACGTCGCTCAAATCCGGGCAGGATGTCACCGGTTTTAGAACCAAAGTCAAGGTCGTCAAAAACAAGCTGGCTCCTCCTTTCCGCGAGGCGGAATTTGATATTATTTTCGGCGAAGGCATTTCGCGCGAGGGAGATGTTCTGGATCTGGCCGCCGAGCACGGCATTCTGGAAAAAAGCGGCGCCTGGTATTCTTATAAGGGTGATCGTATAGGGCAGGGACGGGATAACGCCCGCGTCTTCCTCAAAGAGAATCCGGATATCATGAAGCAGATGGAAAATGAAATCCGGGCGAAACTGGGCATGAAGGCCGTTGAAGAGCAGGCACAGCAGTGAAGGTTTTCGACGCGGCGGCGGCCAGACAAAAAGCATATCGCCTTTTGTCCTTGCGCCCGCACAGCGAAAAAGAGCTGAAGAAGAAATTGCGGGAAAAAGGTTTTTCGGCGGCGGTAATATCGGAAACGCTCGCTGTGTTGCGCAAACTCAATTATCTGGATGATGAATCTTTCGCTCGGCGTTGGGCGACAAGCCTTGCCGCGAATAAATTGTGGGGCAATAAAAAAATTATTTTCAGCCTGTGGGAGAAAGGAATTGACGCGGCGCTCATTGAGCAGGCGCTGCAAGATGCCCGGAAGGATATTCCCGAAGAAGCCGCCATCGAGTCGTTAATCAGAAAAAAAACAGCAGCGAAAAGACCTGATTTCATAGATAATAAAGAAAAACAAAGAATTTTTAAAAGCCTGCTCGGGCGCGGTTTTCCCGCCGGGCTCATTTTGCGCAAACTGGGAGAGGCTGAACAAGGAGATTTTGATGACGATGAAGGGTAACCAGATCAGGGATAGTTTTTTGAATTTTTTCGCGGGGAAGAAACACACGCTGGTTGCCAGCTCGTCTTTGGTGCCTAAGGATGACCCGACGCTGCTTTTCACCAACGCGGGCATGGTGCAGTTTAAAAACGCCTTTCTCGGTCTGGAAAACAGAGGATACACCCGCGCGGCATCGTGTCAAAAATGCGCCCGCGCCGGCGGCAAGCACAACGACCTGGAGAATGTCGGCGTCACGGCGCGCCATCACACTTTCTTTGAAATGCTGGGCAATTTTTCCTTTGGTGATTATTTTAAGGAAGAAGCCATCGCCTGGGCGTGGGAATACCTGGCGGACGTGATCAAACTGCCCAAGGATAAACTCTGGGTGACGATATTCAAGGATGATGACGAGGCGTTTGCCATCTGGAACAGAAAAATGAAGGTTCCCGCCGGGCGCATTGTCCGCATGGATGAAAAAAGCAATTTCTGGATGATGGGAGAAACAGGCCCGTGCGGGCCCTGTTCTGAAATTATTTACGACCAGGGCGAGGGCACGGGGTGCGGCAGAGACACGTGCGATCTGGACTGCGGCTGCGACCGATATCTCGAAGTATGGAATTTGGTTTTCACGCAGTACGACCGCGATGAAAGCGGCAGGTTAAACCCGCTGGCCAAGCCCAGCATCGACACGGGCATGGGCCTGGAGCGGCTGGCTGCGGTGGTGCAGGGCGTCAAAAGCAATTACGACACAGATTTTTTCACTCCCCTCATTAAATTTGTCGAAAAACTTAGTGGCAAAACCTACGGCAGGAAGGAAGAAAATAACGTATCAATCAGAGTCATTGCCGATCACAGCCGCGCGATAACTTTTTTGATTGGTGACGGCATTCTGCCTTCCAATGAAGGTCGCGGCTATGTTTTGCGCCGTATTTTGCGCCGCGCCGCGCGCCACGGCAAAATGCTCGGCATTAATAAGCCTTTTTTGCATCAGTGCGCCGAAGTTGTGATGGAGATGATGAAGTACGCCTATCCTGATCTGGCGCAGAAAGCTTCATATATTACAAAGGTTATTCTTAACGAAGAGCAACGTTTTCTGGAAACGCTCGACGCCGGTCTGCGCATCTTACAGGAAGAAACAGCTACGCTAAAGAAAGCGGGTAAATCAGTGCTTCCCGGCGCGGTTGTTTTTAAACTTTACGACACATACGGTTTCCCCACGGATTTGACGGCGGATATTGTTAAAAAATATAAAATCACACTCGACACCGCGGGCTTTGAAGCGGAAATGGCGCGGCAGCGTGAACGCGCGCGGGAAGCATGGAAAGGTAGTGGCGAAGAAGCGATTGCCGCCTGTTACCTGAAAACGACCAGCGCCGGCGTGACGACGGAATTTTGCGGCTACGAGGGAATCCCGCAGACACAGTCAAAAATAGCGGCAATATTTTTCGCGGGAGAACCGGTAAAGGAAATAAGTGAAGGGCAAAATGCCGAGATCGTTCTGGAGAAAACGCCTTTTTACGGTGAGGCCGGCGGACAGGTGGGAGATAAGGGATATCTGGAGGGAAAAGGTTTTTACTTTGAGGTACAGGATACAAAAAAACCACTGGAAAACCTGATTGTCCACAAAGGAATGGTAAAAAAAGGTAAAATAAAAACAGGCGATGAGGCGCGGCTTGTGGTCGATGCCGAAAACAGAAAGGCCATCGCCGCGAATCATTCCGCCACGCATATTTTGCAGTCCGCGCTTCGGGCGGTGCTAGGCGATCATATCAAGCAGTCTGGTTCGCTGGTGAATGCCGAACGACTGCGTTTTGACTTCACTCATTTTTCCAAAATCAGCGATGAGGAACTCACGCGCGTGGAAGAAATCGCCAATGAGATGATCAGAAAAAACCTGCCAGTGGAAACAGAAGTTTGCGCCTTGCAGGAAGCTTTGAAAACCGGCGCGACGGCTGTTTTTGACGAGAAATACGGCGAGACGGTGCGCATCGTAAAAATAGGCGAGATGAGCATGGAGCTTTGCGGCGGCACGCATGTCGGGCGCACCGGGGATATCGGTCTTTTAAAAATTGTTCATGAATCGGCGATTGCCGCGGGAGTGCGCCGCATCGAAGCCGTAACGGCCAAAGAAGCGCTGGCCTATGCGCAGAAAACGGAAGGGGAGTTGAAACGCACCGCGGGATTGTTCAAAGCCGGTCTTCCGGAAGTGTATGATCGCGCGGAAAAATTGCTGAGATCGCTGAAAGACGCGGAAAAGGAAATCGAAACACTCAAGGGAAAACTTGCCGCCAAGGATTCCGGTGATCTGATGAGCCAGGCCAAAGAAATCAAGGGCATAAAAGTGCTCGCCGCCGAAGTCGATATCGCCGATGCCAAAACGCTGCGAGATTTCGGCGATAAACTGCGCGACAAAATTGCTTCAGGCATAATTCTTTTAGGCGGCAAGGCAGGCGATAAAGCGATGCTGCTTTGCATGGTGACAAAAGATTTGACCGGGAAATACCATGCCGGAAACATCATCAAGGAAATAGCGCCGCTGGTCGGCGGCAGCGGCGGCGGGCGTCCCGATATGGCCCAGGCCGGCGGCACACAGCCGGAAAATTTGTCCGAGGCGCTGGCGCACCTGGAAAAAATGCTGGCCTAATTATAAAACGCTGATGCAAAACTATTTTTTTGATCAATCTGAAATTCCTGACGGATTGCCGAAACAACAGTATTTATTTCTTCCCATGGCCTTGGCCCGATGCATGGCGTTATCCGCCTTGCTCAAAAGCGTGTCGCTGTCTGTTCCGTGCGCCGGATAAATAGCCACGCCGATGCTCGCGGTGACGCCGATCTTTTCTTCGCCTACGGCAAAAGGACGCTGGAAGGTGGTGGTGATTTTCCGGGCGATGGTAAGCGCGTCTTCCTCGCAGGAAAGGCCAGGCATAATCAGCGTGAATTCATCCCCGCCGTAACGGGCAATCGTATCGCTGGCCCGCACCATTTGAGAAAGTCTGTCCGCTATCGCTTTTAATACGTCGTCCCCCGCCTTATGGCCGTGTCTGTCATTTATTTCCTTGAATTTGTCGATGTTCAGAATGACAAGGGCGACCATTGTCTGGTTTCTCTTGGCCAGCTTAAAGGCCATCTGCATGCGGTCATAAAAAAGAAGCCGGTTGGCCAGCCCGGTCAGGGGATCATGAAAAGCCTGGTGCCGGATGATTTCCTCCGCCCTGCGCCGCTGCGTGACATCACTGATAATGCCGCGGAAGCCCTGCGGTTTTCCCTGCGCGTCGCGAATCAGGCTTACTGATAGCTCCACCTGCTTTTTTTTGCCGCTTTTGGCGATGATCTCCCATTCCATTTTCTTGGTCGGCTTGCCGGTTTCGAAAACCTGATGAAAAACCAAGTAAGCCATTTTCGCTTTTTCCTGATCCACGTATTCGCGGTAATTCTTGCCCTGCATTTCTTCGGCGCTGTATTCACAAAGATGGAGATACGGTTCATTAAACACGGTGGCATTGCCCGCCAGATCAACCTCATAATAAGCGTCCGTAATGGTGTCGATAATCGAACGGTAACGCTCTTCGCTTTGGCGTAATTGCAGCTCTGTCTGCTTATTGGCGGTAATGTCCATCTGGCTTACCAAAACCGCTTTTTTGCCCCGGTACGTTATTGGGGATACAGTGCCGAGATAGCATAAACAGGCGCTGTTTTTGGCGAGAATGCGGTATTCATAGGGCAGAGAGGATTCCCTTTTCAGCAGGGATAGAGAATTATTTTTTGCGGATTCGCGGTCTTCCGGATGCAGGAAAGATTCAAAGGATTTATCAAGCAGTTCTTTATCCGTGTATCCCGTTGTTTCACGCATTTTACTGTTTACCCATTTAATAAGGCCGTCCTGAATGATCATGACGCTGATGGGCGAGTTTTGCGCCAGCATGCTGTAAAGCTCCTGCGCTTGGCGCAGAGCGGTGATATCTTTGGCAATGATTGCGGCAGCATATACCGCGCCCGACGATTTTTTTATCGGATAAAAGGTGCGCAGGAATTCATTCGCGTCCCGGCGGCTTTTGTATTCGCGCTGAAAGGGGAGGGCTTTTCTGAAGATTTGCGCGACGTCATTTTCAAAAGACGCGGTTTCTTCCGGAGAGTGAAAAGCGCCATACGGCCTCCCGATAATCTCGGCAAGGGAAAGTTTCAGGCGCGCGCAGTATCTCGGATTGGCATAAATATAACGGCAGGTGGCATCCACCATGTAAATGGAATCGGTAGTCGCCTCCACCAGGCTGTGGTAAATATCCGCC
>JBBIHZ010000058.1:0-9286 GCA_037446735.1 Deltaproteobacteria bacterium | reverse complement strand
GATGGCAAACTAAAGCAGATTCAGGAAGATAATACTGTGCAGCTTGAAAAGATGCGCGCCACGGTCGATGAAAAACTCCATGCCACGCTTGAAACCCGGCTGGGCGAAGCTTTTAAACTGGTCAGCGAGCGGCTGGAGCAGGTGCAGAAGGGCTTAGGTGAAATGCAAAGCCTTGCCAACGGCGTGGGTGATTTGAAAAAAGTCCTGCTCAACGTCAAGACAAAAGGCGTTTTGGGCGAGGGGCAGCTGGGCGCGATTCTGGAAGAGATATTGACTCCCGCTCAGTATGAAAAAAATGTTAAAACAAAGGAAAAAGGCGGCGAGCTTGTTGAATACGCGGTAAAAATTCCCAGCAAGGAAGACGCCGACGATTTTCTCTGGCTGCCGATAGACGCGAAATTCCCCACTGAAGATTACCTGTCGCTGATTGACGCTTATGAAAAAGGCGACATCGGCGAAATCGATGCCTACACGAAAAGTCTCAGATCCAGAATGGAAAAAGCCGCCAAGGATATCAGCGTTAAGTACCTTGACCCGCCGCGTACTACGGATTTTGCCATCATGTTCTTGCCTTTCGAGGGGCTTTTTGCCGAGGTTCTGCGTATCCCCGGCCTTTTTGAAAAAATAAGGCGAGAATACAAAATAACCATTACCGGTCCGACCACAATTTCCGCTTTTCTAAACAGCCTGCAGATGGGGTTCCGCACGCTGGCGATACAAAAGCGTTCAAACGAAGTATGGAAGGTATTGGGAGAAGTCAAAACAGCATTTGGCAGATTCGGTGAAGCGCTTGATATTGTGCACAAAAGAATTGAACAGGCAGCCAGCAGCGTTGATGATGTTCGCAAGAAATCGAAGACGATACAAAACAAACTGCGCGCTGTTGAGTCTCTGCCGGGAGAGCCCGAAGCGAAAGTCATGCTCGAAAGAAAATCTTTTGATGAACCGGAAGAGACATAAGCGCTGAAAACATGAATTGCAATTCATTGTTGAAGAAATATTTTTCAAAATTTGCCGCGCAGATTGTTGATAGTTGAAGAGACTGAAAATGACCAAAAAATTTCCGGAACGCAGGAATGCCAGCCGCAGACAGGCAGATAAAGATCTCGCCTTAAGCGAAGAGCGCTATCGCCTGGTGGTGGAAAACGCCAATGACATTATCTGGAAATTTGATTTATCCTCTCAGAGATATTCTTTTATTTCACCCGCGGTAACAAGAATCTTAGGTTATTCTGTTGAGGAGGCGATGAAAAACCGGCTGGAAAATGTTTACCCCCCTGCGACTTTGGAAAAAGTAAACATGGCCTACGGCAGACTTATCAAAGGCGAGATCCCTGATAACCGTCTGATTATGGAAGTTGAACATTATAAAAAGGACGGAAGCGTTGTTTTGATGGAGGTTAGCAGCTCGCCCATCTTTGACGAAAAGGGAAAAGTCACCGGCATGGCCGGTGTTACCAGGGATATCACCGAACGTAAGCGCGCGGAAGAAGATTTGCGCAAAAGCGAGCAACGATACCGCGATATTCTGGAGACGATGCGGGAAGGGTATTTTGAGCTTGACCTGGAAGGAAACTATACTTTTGCCAATGAGTCGAATTGCCGGTTTCTTGGATACACAAAGGAAGAATTAATCGGCAAAAATTTTAGAATACATACAAGTCCGGAACAGGCGGCAAAGATAATAAAGCCTTATATCGAACTTTACAAAACGGGCAAGTCCATAGATGCGTTGGAACTCGTATCTTTTACCAAAGACGGCAGAAGAGTGATTCATGAAACATCGGTAATGCTGATCAGGGACGGGCAAGGAAATCCTGTCGGATTTAGGGGCATTTCCCGTGATGTTACGGCGCGAATAATGATGGAAGAGGAATTGCGTCAGCGCGAAGAAAAAATGCAAAGTATTTTCCGCGCCGCGCCGATCGGCATTGGCGTTCTCGTTAATCGCGTTTTTGTTGAAGTAAACGACCCTTTTTGCGAAATGATCGGATACACGAAAGAAGAGCTTATCGGGCAAAGCGCGCGGCTGGTTTATCCCACGCAGGAAGAATTTGATTATGCCGGCAGGGAAAAACATCGCCAGATCGCGGAAAAAGGCACCGGTTCAGTTGAAACACAGTTTAAGAGGAAAGACGGCACGATAATAGATATTTTATTGTCATCCACGCCGATCAATCCCGCGGATCTTTCCATGGGTGTGACCTTTGCCGCGCTGGATATTACCGTGCGTAAGAAAACGGAAGAAGACCTGCGCAAAAGCGAAGAAAAATACCACAGTATCATGAGAAACATGCAGGAGGGATATTTTGAAGTAGATCTTCACGGGAATCTGACCTTTGTCAATGAGGCAATGTGCGCGAATCTAGGGTTTACCGAAAAAGAACTTATTGGCATGAACTTCCGCCAGTACACAAACGAAGAAACGGCCAGACAATTATATCAGGTCTATAATAAAATCTTCAAGACGGGTCAGCGAGTCAAGACCGCGAGTTTTGAATTTATCCGAAAAGACAAAACGAAAATATATTCCGAAACTTCTGCTTCTCTGATTTTGGATGAGCAGGGCAAGCCAATTGGCTTTCGGGGCGTTTCTCGCGATGTCACCGAACGCAAGCAAATGGAAGACGCCCTGCGCGAAAGTGAAGAAAAATACCGGACAATACTGGAAAGCATCGACGACGGCTATTACGAAATAGACCTGAACGGAAACTACACCTTTTTCAACGACGCCGAAGCGAGAAATCTTGGTTATGGCAGAGAAGAAATGATGGGGATGAATTCACATAAATACCAGGATGAAGAAACCTATAAAAGAACGCGCAAAGCTTTCAATGATCTTTACCGCACACGGATTCCGATTAAATCTTTGGAGATGGAAGCCATCAGGAAAGACGGCACAAGGGTATTTAACGAAATTTCGGCATCGCTTATCACAGACAATGAGGAAAAACCCATAGGATTCCGGGGTATTACCCGTAACATATCCGTACGCAAAGAAGCGGAAAAAGCGCTCCGGGAAAGCGAAAGAAAATACCGCTTTATTACTGAAAACATAACCGATATCATTTGGATAGCCGGCTTGGACTTGCTCACGACATATGTCACTCCTTCTATACAAAGGTTGCTGGGATTCACACAGGAAGAACGGATGAAACAAAACCTTGATCAGCAACTCACTCCTGATTCCCTTACTCTGCTATTCGATACTTTGAACAGAGAGTTAGCATTGGAAAAACAAGGAGGCGCTGATCCTTCAAGGAGAGTGGATCTACAACTGGAATATTATCATAAAGATGGTTCAACAAGATGGCTGGATGTTGCCATAAGCGGCATCCGTGACGACAAAGGCGCCTTGACAAGTATTTATGGCACGGCAAGAGATATTACAGAGCGCAAAATGACTGAAGAGGCCTTGGAAAGGCATCGGGATGTATTGCTCACAAAAAACAGGGAACTCGAAGAAAGCAGAAGAAATGTCCAGCTTACCCTGGAAAGACTGGGGCAAGCCTATGAAGAATTGAAGATGACGCAGGCGAAGATCCTCCAGCAGGAAAAGATGGCCTCAATCGGACAGCTTGCCGCGGGCGTGGCGCACGAAATAAACAACCCCGTGGCGTTCATTGCCAGTAATCTCAATACGCTGGATAAATATACGCGACGTTTTTTGGATTTTCTCCATGATCAGGAAGTTGTTATTAAATCGGTCTGCGCCACGGAGGCAATGGAAAAACTGGAAAAAAGACGCAAAGAACTGAAGATTGATTATATCAAGGAAGACGTAAACAAATTATTGCAGGAATCTGTTGAGGGGACGGAGCGGGTGCAGAAAATCGTGCGGCAACTTACCCGTTTTTCCCGTGTTGATGACGCCGATTACCTGGAAGCTGATATTAATGAAGTTATGGAGCAAAGCATCAATCTTGTCTGGAGTGAGTTAAAATTCAAAGCTGTCCTGCACAAGAATTACGGTAAGCTTCCCGTAACCAAATGTTTTCCGCAGCAAATAAGCCAGGTTTTTATTAACCTCCTGCTCAACGCTTTTCAGGCGATTCCTGAAAAAGGAGAAATAAAGATTAAGACATGGCAAAAAAATAATGAAATCTTTGTTTCTATTTCTGATACAGGTGTTGGCATCCCATCCGCCAATATGGGAAAAATATTTGAGCCGTTTTTTACCACAAAGGAATTGGGAAAGGGCACGGGATTGGGCCTGAGCATTTCCTACGAGATCATCCGGCGTCATGAAGGCGATATTTCCGTGGAAAGCAAAGAAGGGAAAGGAACGAACTTTACCATAAGAATTCCCGTTGTTTCCTGAAAGCACCCTGAAAAACTTCCCGCCGCCATAGTTGATTAATATGCTTTGTTTTTTTGTTTGACACGAAATTTTATCTATGATTTACAGGCCATTGAAAGCTTGCGTATTTCTTATTAATTTGTCGGTAAATAAGTTTATTACAAGGAGGGGATTATGTTCAAAAATGTTTTCAGGATTGTTTTTGTTTCTTTCTTTTTTGTAATTTTTGCCGGAGGGGTTTTTGCCGCCCCGCCCATCAAGATAGGAGCACTTTTTGCCGTTACCGGCCCCGCTTCCTTTTTGGGCGAGCCGGAACGCAACACCGCGCAAATGATGGTTGATGAAATTAACAAAGCCGGCGGCATCAAAGGCCGTAAGTTGGAACTTATTGTTTATGACACACAGGCGGACGCCACCAAGGCCGTGCAAGCCGTGAATCGGCTGATAAAAAATGACAAAGTGGCGGCGATAATCGGCCCGAGCACCACCGGTGACAGCATGGCGGTGATACCTGTCGTGGAGAAAGCGGGCATCCCTCTGGTTTCCTGCGCGGCGGGGGTTAAGATAACCGACCCGGTGAAAAAA
The DNA here is from genome assembly GCA_037446735.1 of Deltaproteobacteria bacterium. Lineage (GTDB taxonomy): Bacteria > Desulfobacterota > Syntrophia > Syntrophales > Smithellaceae > UBA4810. The sequence goes on along the minus strand of JBBIHZ010000058.1, from coordinate 4,401 downwards.
TGGGTCTTTAAGACAGCGCAAAACGATGTTCTGGCCGTTATGAAAATATACGAATACATGAAAACGCAAAATATCAGCAAGATCGCCATTCTTACGGTCTCCGATGGTTTCGGCTCCTCCGGAAGGGAACAGCTTAAATTAAAGGCTGATGAATTTGGCATACAGATAATATCGGATGAAACTTACGGCCCCAAGGATACGGATATGACCGCGCAACTGACGAAAATCCGCGGCAGTGAAGCGCAGGCGATTGTCTGCTGGGGGACGAATCCCGGGCCCGCGGTGGTTGCGCGCAATGTAAAACAGTTGGGGATCAAACTTCCTGTGTTTATGAGCCACGGTGTTTCTTCGAAAAAATTTATTGAACTCGCCGGTGACGCCGCGGAAGGCATAATCCTTCCCTCGGGCCGCGTGATTGTCGCCGATCAGTTGCCGGATAATGATCCGCAGAAAAAAGCGCTTTTGAGCTATGTAAACAGCTACCGGAAAAATTTCAATGTCGACGGCGACCATTTCGGCGGACATGCATGGGATGCGATTATGCTGCTTAAAGGAGCGATAGAACGCGGCGGCGCCACTCCCGCGTCAATCCGCAATCAGCTGGAAAATACAAAAAACTTTGCCGGTATCGGCGGCACTTTTAATTTTTCCGCGACCGACCACGCCGGCTTGACGAAAGACGCGTTTGTTTTGGTGCAGATAAGGCAGGGTGATTGGCAGCTTATTAAATAGTGGTGTTGTTAAGATAAAGAAATCTATTTGTTAGAACGCGGCGTGGGCGGTGAAGAATTGCCCGCGCCGCGTTGATATTCAGCGGGTCGTTTAGTCAGTCATGGATAATAATTATCTCCAGTTATTCCAGTACATATTATCCGGACTTGCCAATGGTTCCATTTACGCGCTGATTGGTTTTGGCTTTGCCATCATTCATAATGCAACCGGTATCATCAATTTCGCGCAGGGAGAATTTGTCATGCTCGGCGGCATGCTGACTCTCTTTTTTCTTGTTTTCTGCGGTTTTCCGCTGGCTCCTTCCATTATTCTTTCCGTTCTTATCGCGACGATTATCGGCGTTTCTTTCGAGCGGCTAGCCATCAGGCCGCTGAAGAATGCCAAACCTATCCGTCTGATCATTATCACCATCGGCGCCAGCATTTTTATCCGCGGCGCGGCGATGCTTGTTTGGGGAAAAGACACGCATGCGCTGCCTGCTTTTTCCGGAACGGATCCCCTTTATCTTGCCGGCGCGACGATCATGCCGCAGCATCTCTGGATTTTCGGCATAACGCTTCTGGTAATTGTTTTCAGCAGGATATTTTTCAATCACAGCATCATCGGCAAGGCAATGCGCGCCTGCGCCTACAATCCTCAGGCCGCCAGCCTGGTGGGCATTGATGTCAAGATTATGGTGATGATTTCTTTTGCCATCAGCGCGGCCATCGGTTCGCTGGCGGGTATTATCATCGCTCCGCTGACAATGACTTCTTATGACGTGGGCATCATGCTGGGGCTGAAAGGATTTTGCGCGGTGATTATCGGCGGCATGAGCAGTGGCTTGGGCACGGTGATGGGAGGCCTGCTTTTGGGCTTGCTCGAAGCGCTCGGCGCCGGATTTATTTCCGCGAGTTATAAGGACGCGATCGCATTTATAATTCTACTGCTGATCCTTTTTTTACGTCCCCAGGGTTTGTTCGGGGCAAAAGAAACGGAAAGGGTTTAGAGAGGGAGCGCTGTTTATCAATCTTTGATAAGCGAATTTACGCCATAAAGTAAAGGTCAGATGATAACGGAAGAAAAACGCCAGGTATTTATTTTTTTGATTTTTGCCTTAGCATTATTGGCGGCCCCCTTTTTTTTCCGGGAAAGTTATCTGCTTACCGTGCTGGTTTTTATCGGCATTCACACCATGCTGGCCGTGTCGCTGAACCTTCTTATGGGATACGCCGGACAAATTTCGCTGGGCCATGCCGCCTTTTTCGGTCTGGGCGCTTACCTTTCGGGGATACTTACCACGCGCTTTGGTCTTGATCCCTGGCTGGTAATAATTCTGGCGGCTATCTGCGCTGCCGTTGTCGCTTTTGTTATCGGTTTTCCCATTCTCAAGCTTAAGGGCCATTACCTGGCCATGGCTACTTTGGGTTTCGGCATCATCATTTATATTTTTTTTAATGAAACGGTTGATTGGACGGGCGGTCCTTCCGGTCTGCCTTCCATTCCGAGTTTGCAGATAGGGACAATCATATTTGATAATGACTTGAACAATTATTACCTGGTCTGGATAATCACTCTTTGCGTCATGCTGCTTTCGATTAACTTATCTCAATCGCGCATCGGCCGGGCGCTCAGGGCCGTGCATGATTCGGAAGTCGCGGCGCGCGTGATGGGCATCAACGCCTGGTTTCTCAAAGTGCAGATTTTCACTGTTTCCGCATTCATTTCCGCCGTGGCGGGAAGTCTTTACGCTCACGCCATGACCTTTATTTCGCCGGCTTCGTTCGGATTCAACTTTTCGGTGGAATTGGTGACGATGGTTGTAGTTGGCGGCCTGGGCAGTATTTATGGATCGTTTTTGGGGGCCGCCATTTTAACGGTTTTGCCGGAATTTTTGCGTGTATTCGAGGATTTTGACGTGGTCATTTACGGGTTTTTACTCATCATTATGAACATGTTTATGCCCGGCGGCCTGATTAGCGGTTTAGAACTTCTCGCGCAGAAAGTAGCCTTAAAAATAAAAAAGAAAAGGCCGAGCGATGCTTAAAGTAAACAACATAACAAAAACCTTTGGCGGTTTGACCGCGCTGGAAGATGTTTCTTTGAGCGTTTCCCCCGGATCGATCACCGGCATTATCGGCCCCAACGGCGCGGGAAAGACTACCTTGTTTAATATCATCACTGGGCTTTATACCCAGTCCGCAGGCAAAGTGTTTCTTGAAGGGAAAAACATTTCTTATTTTCCACCCGAAGCACTGGCTGGTCTAGGCATGGTCAGAACTTTTCAGAATGTGGAACTCTTCGGACAGATGACCGTGTGGGAAAATGTTATGGTTGGGCTGCACACGAAAAGCAGCAGCGGATTTTTTGGCTGCGCGTTCAAGTTGCCCCGCCAGATCAAAGAAGAAAAGTTAATCCGGGAAAAGAGCATGCGTTGGCTGGATTTTACCGGCATCGCGGATATCGCCCGGATGCGGGCGGATAATCTGCCTTTTGGGAAAAGCCGTCTTTTGGAAATATCGCGCGCTTTGGCGCTGGAGCCGCGCATCATTTTGATGGATGAGCCGGCGGCGGGGCTGAACAGCCGCGAAACGTTGCAGCTCGCGGCCGTGATACGCAGGATAAAAGAACTGGGGATTACGGTAGTGCTTGTCGAGCATGATATGGATTTGGTCATGGATATTTGTGAAAGCATTATTGTTCTGAATCTTGGGAAAAAGCTGGCGCAGGGCACGCCGCGCGAGGTTCAGGAAAATCCTGAAGTTATTGCCGCTTATCTGGGAGAGGATTAACGCCTGAAGATGCGGCATTTTAAAGCTGAGGCGCTATGCTGAAAATAAAAAACATCAATACTTATTATGGCCAGGTGCATGCCCTGAAAAATGTATCCCTGCATCTGAACGAGGGGGAAATCGTCACGCTGATCGGCGCCAACGGGGCGGGTAAGACCACTTTGCTTAATTCTTTGTCCGGTATCGTGCCGCCGCGTAGTGGAGAAATTCTTTTTCAGGACAGCCCCATAGGCAGTTTGGCCGCGCATCAGATAGTCAAACTGGGCATATCACAGGTTCCGGAAGGTCGGCAGATTTTCAAGCCTTTGTCTGTGGAGGACAATCTGGAATTGGGCGCCTATCTGTATCATCGGGCTAAAAAAGAAAAGGAGCAGATTAAAAATACCGCCGCGATGGTTTATGAATTATTTCCGATTCTTAAGGAAAGAAAAAAGCAGCTTGCCGGCACTTTATCGGGGGGAGAACTGCAGATGCTTTCCATCGGCCGGGCGCTCATGGCCAGGCCCCGCCTGCTGCTTCTGGATGAGCCTTCCATGGGGCTTGCGCCGCTGATCGCGCAGGAAATATTTCAGGTAATTGCCGGTTTATCGCGTGAAAAAAGCACGACGATTTTGCTGGTAGAACAAAACGCGCGCGCGGCGCTGAAAATAGCGCATCGCGCCTATGTTATGGAAACAGGGCGGCTGATTCTGGAGGGAATGGCGGCGGACCTTCTGGAGAATAAAGAGGTACAGCGCGCCTATCTCGGGAAAGACAAAAAAGAAATATGGGAGCGCTGAATTAAATATAAAAAAGGTTCAGCTTTGTCAGCCGAACCGGTTTATAATTAGCGGGAGGGTTTTCTATGGATATCTGGGATGAAAAAAACGAATGCATGTCGCGGGATGAAATCGAGCAG
>JBBIHZ010000057.1:1297-9356 GCA_037446735.1 Deltaproteobacteria bacterium | reverse complement strand
AATTTTCCCCGCCCGTGGCACGCCTCCATCCCACAAATATGGTCTGGCGCAGGTTACTTCACGCACGAGATCACGTCCGACCAGACCCGGATAATTATTAACTTTCTCGCAAAGCTCATCCACCGCAAAACTATTGGTGGAAATAATTCCTTTCATGGCGCCGGCCAGACGCAGCCGGCGCGTGAGCGCGCGCGTATCAATGCCTTCCATGCCGATTTTTCCGTGTTCTTCAAGAAAAGATTTGAGGCTTTTGGTCATCCGCCAGTTGCTGGGGCGCGGCTGATACTCCCGCACGATAAAACCTTCCAGATGGATGCCCGCCGATTCCATGTCCTCATCATTGATGCCGTAATTGCCCACCAGCGGATAGGTCATCGCGACGATTTGCCCCTTATATGACGGATCGGTAATTACTTCCTGATAACCGGTCATGCCGGTGTTAAAGACAACCTCGCCCAGAGTTTCGCCCTCTCCCGCTAAAGCAAAACCTTCAAAAACACTTTTATCCTCCAGAACCAGAATTGCCCGGCGTTGCTTGTTTAAGAGGGGCATGTAGAAAATTCTCTCCAACAGAAAAGCGGATTATTGTATTTGTAGTCCCGGCGCCTGGCGGTCCTGCCGATGTAAATGCCGGTTCGCGCACTTTTTTTACCTTCGGGATGCAGGCGCTTCTATCTTTTTTCTCTCACAGAGTCAATATCTATGATGGAGGAGGCAATCATTTTCCCTCCTCCATCAGTACCATTTATTAATTAATGAACAAAATCTCCCAGAATTTGGGCATGGGCCATATTTCGTCATCAACCAAACCTTCCAGCGCGTCCACGTAATCACGCATTTCATCCATCTTGGGTTTGACTTTGGAACTCAGCATCTCGGCCTTCTTCTGCTCGTCATGAACGCCACAGGCCGCCTCGACTCTGGCCTGGATCTCCTTATCCGTGGCATAAACACTATTGATCAGATCCATTACTTTTTTGAGCAGTTCCATTTGCGAGGAGACAACCGCGGCGCTGCCGAGCGCTTCCTTGGCGGCGTTAATCGCTTTGGCCAGTCTTTTTTGATAAGTTATCGCCGCTGGAATAACCTGACTCATGCAGATATTGTGGAGACATTTTATTTCAATCTCCATGTCCTTTATGTAACGCTCCAGATGAATCAGCTGGCGGGATTTCAACTCCACGCGGGAAAGCACTCCATATTTTTCAAAGAGACTCAGCGCTTTTTCCGTAACCAGCGCTTTAAGGGCGCTGGGAGTCGTTTTTTCATTAGGCAGGCCTCTTTTGGCCGCCTCTTCTTCCCACGCCTTGCTATAATTGTCGCCGTTGAAAAGAACCGGCTTTATTTCCTTGATTTCTTCCTTAAGGACTTCAAACACGGCCTTATTTATGTTATCGGTGCCTTTTGCTTTTATCTTTTTGGCCAGATCATCGATGCTTTCCGCGACGATGGTATTGAGCGCGATGATTTGCGTGGAAATAGATTGCGAAGAACCTACCGCGCGAAACTCAAACTTGTTGCCGGTAAAGGCGAAAGGCGAAGTGCGATTGCGGTCGGTATTATCCTTGCTGACCTGATAAAGCGATGAAATTCCCAGATCGATAATTTCCGCGTTGGTCGCTTTCGTCACTGTGCCCTGCTCAATGCTCTCCAATATTTGCGTCAGCTGGTCTCCCAGAAAAACCGAAATAATGGCCGGCGGGGCTTCGTTGGCGCCCAGGCGGTGATCGTTGCCGTAAGAAGCGACGGAAGCGCGCAGAATGTCCGCGTGTTTATAGACAGCCCGCACAGTGGCAATCAGGAAAACCAGAAAAAGGATATTATCCTGCGGCGTAGAGCCGGGATTGAGCAGGTTGTTGCCGTTATTGTCGGACATGGACCAGTTTACATGTTTGCCCGAGCCGTTGATTTTGGCAAACGGCTTTTCATGCAGAAGCGCCGCCAGATGATGTTTTTTGGCCACGGAACGCAACGTCTCCATAACCAGCTGATTGTGATCAATGGCCAGATTCGCTTCTTCATAAACGGGCGCGATTTCATACTGACTGGGCGCGACCTCATTATGCCGGGTTTTCGCCGGAATGCCCAGTTTGAAAAGCTCTTCTTCAACATCGTGCATATAAGAGGATATGCGCTCTTTTATGCTGCCGAAGTACTGATCTTCCAGCTCCTGCCCTTTGGCCGGCGGAGCGCCCACCACGGTTCTGCCGCCCAGGACCAGATCCTGGCGTTTATAGTAATAATCCATATCAATCAGAAAATATTCCTGCTCCGGACCTAAATTGGAAAATACTTTTTTCACATCTTTGACACCGAGAAGTTTTAGCATCGCCACGGCGCTTTTGCTTAAAGCCCGGATCGAGCGCAAAAGCGGCGTTTTTTTGTCGAGGGCCTGACCCGTATAAGAAATAAAAGCGGTGGGAATGCAAAGCGTCGTGGAAATGCCGTGACGCTTGATAAAAGCGGGCGAAGACATATCCCATGCGGTATAGCCGCGCGCCTCAAACGTCGCGCGGATGCCGCCGGAAGGAAAGGATGACGCGTCCGGTTCCCCCTGCACCAGCTGCTTTCCCGAAAATCTTTCAATCACTTCGCCCGGCGCGACAGGATCAACAAAGGCGTCATGTTTTTCCGCCGTGATGCCCGTCATCGGTTGGAACCAGTGAGCGAAATGCGTGGCGCCTTTTTCCAGCGCCCATTCCTTCATCGCGTGTGCGACAACATTGGCCGTTTCCGCGTCCAGCGGCGCGTCCTCATTTATAGCGGCAATAATTTTCTTGAAAACATCTTTGGTAAGCTTTTCTTTCATTACCTTATGGCTGAAAGTATCTTCCCCGAAATACTGCGAAACCGGGACAAATTTTTCTTTTTCGATCGTGTATTGTCTCTCCCCAGCAATTGTCAGCTTTGTCTTTTTCATAATTCTACCATCCTTATTTAAATTTTATTCCAAAGGTTTGTTTTCCACCATATACCAGACGCCGGTGGGGCAAGCCCCGGCGCAAAATCCACAACCGATACATATTTCATCGTCAACAATATATTCGTAGGCGTCATTGCCAATTGCTCTTCGCGAAATTGCCCCCTGCGGGCAAATGACTTCACACAAGCCGCAGTCGCGGCACGCGCCGCAGGAAGCGCACTGTGCGGCGCAGGATTTTACGTCTGAAATATCACGTTCGCGCGCATCAAAATACTGGGTCTTTACCCGCTGCACGTCTATCTGGGGAAGCTGATCGTAAGTTTCCTGTCTTCCCTTGAGTATGCCGTCAATAGCCGCGGCGGCAACACGGCCCGCGCCGATGGCCTCGGTGAGCAGTCCCGGACGAACGGAATCACCGATCGCGTAAATCTGCTCATCGCTGGTCCGGAAATTTTCATCTGCCGCAATATATCCGTTTTTTGTGACAATATCGTCCGGCAGAAAAGATAAATCCGGCATGTCGCCGACAGCCACAATTACTGTATCCGCGGGCAAAAATTCACCGTCCGTCAATTCCACGCCGGTTTTTTTGATCGCTTTCGTAAAACGCGGATAGATAAATTTCGCCCCGGCCGCCTCCGCGCTGCGCCTTTCCGGCCCGAAAGACGCCGGTTGCTGAACATCAACAAGCGTAATATTCTTGGCGCCCAGGCGCGCCGCTTCCGCCGCGGCGTCGCACCCGACATTGCCCGCGCCGATGATTACCACATTTCCACCGACCTTAGCGTTGTCGAGTTTGCTTTGCCGCAGAAAATCCAATGCGGTCACTGCCCTTTCTATTCCTTCCACGGGAATCCTGCGCGGTTTGGTTGCGCCCGTGGCGATAACAATAAAATCAAAATCGTTTTTCAATTTTTTGAACTTATCCCTGGTCAGCGCCGTATTCAGATGAATCTGCGGGATATTTTTTGCAAGCCTGGTTATTTCCTGCGCGAAAACATCATCGGGAATTCTGTTTTTGGGAATGGTCTCGGCTACCTTTCCTCCCAGTTGCTTTTTGCTTTCATAAATTACCGGATCATGTCCCGCCAGCCACAATTGCCAGGCCACGGAAAGACCTGCGGAGCCACCGCCGATGATGGCCACTTTTCTGCCGGTCGTCGCCGCGCGTTGCGGAATACTGGCCTCTAGAGAGGCCTTGCCCAGAACCCTGATATCCACCGCGGGCAAATTGACGATTTGCCGCGAACAGTGCTGCATACACAGATTGGGACAAAGATAACCGCAAACAGTAGCCGCAAAAGGAGTATAGTTAAGCGCCAGGTCAACGGCTTCATCGATTTTGCCCTTGCGGATCAGCTCCCATCTTTTACGCACAGGGATGCCGGTCGGGCAATGCGCCTGGCAGGGAGGCAGATATTTTTCATTTTCCCAGACGGGCACATAACGGCGCAACTCGCCGGTGTTAATGACGCCGATAGGTGAGCGGTCTTCACTGGTTAAATCGCCAATCAGTCCGCCGGGACCCAATTCCTTCTCCCATGCTTCCAGCTTGAAAGTGGACATCGGGCGCAGCTGTTTGCCTTTTTTCTCGTACGGCTTGAGGGCAATCAGCAGGCGCCAGTCGGAACGTTTGGCGGAAAGCTCGCCATACAGATACTGTTTGCCGATGGCCTGCAAAAATATTTTTAAGTTATTTTTCAGCCATTTCCATTCGTCAACCGGCAAATCGGCAATCAGCCGGGAGTCGGCCTGGCTGTAGGAACTTTGTTTGCCGCGGAAAAATATTTTCCCTCCGACCATTCCCACACAAGGGCGATAGCCCAAAACATCATTTTCTTTTTCCGCGCCAACGCCGCAGATTACGGCAGTGCCGCCGGCCATGAACTCCGCAAAAGAATCTCCGGTTTTCCCGAAAACCCAGAGCTCCGGGGGCTCAAAGCGCGGATTGTGTTTGGTCATGGTCATGCCGCGGGCGCCGATATCGCCTTCGATATAAATTTTCCCCTGCGCCATGGCGTTGCCCGCGCCGTTGGTCGCGTCGCCGCGCACGATAATTTCCGCGCCGGCGTTAAGCCAACCGACATCATCCGAGGCGGGGCCAAAAACCTCGATGAACGTTCCGGCAAACCCCATGGAACCAACCCTTTGGCCGGACGTTCCCAAAATATTCACCTTTATCCGGCCTCCGCCGCTGCGCCAAAGACGCCCGCCAATGCCATGCTGGCCATAGGCGGTGACTTCGATCTGGCTATATCCCTCCGCCACGGCGCGCTGAATACGCTCCTCCAGAATTCGCGATTCAACACGCGCGTCATTTTCCCTGCCGGCTATTTTAATTGCTTCCTTTTTCATCAACTTTGTTCAAACCTTTTTTATAAAACATATTTTATGCTCAGCCTTTGGGCCGCGTTGGCATCATTGATACCCAGCGCATCAGACATTCCGATAGGCAAAGATGTGGAACGCCCCAGCGGCGCGACAATTTTTTTGAGTTCCGAATCAAAGCTTAAAAAAACATCCACCACTCTTTGCGCAACCTGTTCCGGATCAAGACGCCGGTCGAGACGCGCGTCCTGCGAGGTAATGCCTTTGGGGCAAAGACCGATATTGCAGATATTGCAGCGGTCGGATTCTGAGCCAAGGCAGCCGGCGGCGGCCTGCATGATGTATTTGCCGATCTGCACACCGCTGGCGCCCAGCATAATCAGCGCCGCGGCATTGGCGGCCAGATTGCCGTTTTTACCAATGCCTCCGCCGGCAAAAAGCGGAATTTCATTTTGCTTGCCCAGTTTAACCAGATTCAAATAGGCATCGCGCAGGTTGCTCGCAATCGGGTGCCCCATATGATCCATGGAAACATTATAAGCCGCTCCGGTGCCGCCGTCTTCGCCGTCAATAGCCAAACCAGCCGCGTAAGGATTGCGCGTCAGGTTATTCAAGACCGCCAACGCCGTGCTTGTGCCGGAAATTTTCGGATACACGGGCACGCGGAAACCCCAGGCCATAGACATGGACTGAATCATCTTGGCCACGGCTTCTTCAATTGAATACTTAGTCTGATGCGTGGGCGGGCTGGGCAGACTCACGCCCTGCGGCACGCCGCGGATGGCCGCGATCAGCTTGTTGACTTTGTACCACATCAAGAGGCCTCCGTCGCCGGGCTTGGCGCCCTGACCATATTTAATTTCCACCGCGCAGGGATCTTCTTTCATCTGCGGCAGGCTATGGATAATTTCGTCCCAGCCGAAATAACCGCTGGCAATCTGTAAAATAACATATTTAAGAAAGCGCGACTTGAGCAGCCGCGGCGGGCAGCCGCCTTCGCCTGTGCAGATGCGCACCGGCATTCCTATTTCTTCATTAAGATACGCGACTCCCATTTGCAGTCCTTCCCACATATTGGGAGACAAGGCCCCAAAAGACATGCTGCCGATAATTAGGGGATAAATTTCGCGCACCGGTGGCATCCAGCCATTGGCGCTGCTCGCTCTTAGCATTTCTTCCGGCGGCAATATTCTGCCCAAAAGCGTGCGCAGTTCAAATTCATGACGTCCCGCGTCGAGGGCCGGGTCGGTCAGCATGGAAATGCGCACAAACTTTATTTGATCCAGAACACTGTCCGGAACATTGCGACGACCGCCGCGGCGACGCGGCTCTCCGCCCTGATTGACATGGAAACGCAGTTTGTCTATTTCATCCGCGCGCAGCGGCATAATCGCGCCGTTGGGGCAGACCAGCGTGCACATGCCGCAGCCCACGCAGGCATGGGCGGCATCCGTGCGCTGATCGATGCCGTGATAAACGGAAAACAAATTAGCCGCTTTTTCTTCTAGGCCTATGGGCACCTGCAGCGTGCGTTTTCGGTGCACGCCAAGTTCAATAGCCCGCACCGGGCAAACCGATGTGCAGTTGCCGCACAGAGTGCATTTCTCTTTATCCCAGAGAATCTGCCAAGGCAAATCCTTGACGCTTAACTTAGATGGGGTAATGCTTCCCATTGATTCCATTTTTCTATCTCCTGCCGCTCGCGGCGAATAAGCAAAGTTTCATATTTCATCGGTTGGTCATCCAGATTAATATCGCGTTCGGGAATGGCCGCGTCCAATCCGCACATCTCCGAGGAAAAAGCGAAAATTCCCGGTCGCCCTCCGACCGCGCCCGGCCTTAATTTTTTTGAATCCTGCACCATAAAAATCGACTTATCCGGCAGGCAGCCGATGACGCAATTCGGTCCGTCGATAATCAGCGGCCGACAGACCTGCTTTAACTTTCTCAGCCAGCTACCGTTTGCATGTTTATCCAGTTCCTCGTCCTTGAGCGGCGTGATAATGTGCTTATACATCTCAATGCCCAGTCCGAGCTGCTTTTGCATGTAATGCAGAATATGCGTGAATACTTCGGAGTCGGACTGATAGCCGGTATAACCTGGGAACTGTCGCGACATGAGAAATTCTCTTATCGGCACAAACGCCGTGTTTTCTCCGTTCGTCATCGTGGAAAAACCCTGAATGAAAAAAGGATGACAGGCATAGATATTAATCGCGTAGTTGGTATTTTGCCTTCCCTGGCTCATAATGACACGCGCGGCAAGTTCCCGCCGATCGAGTCCCAGGTACTGGGCAATTGCCAGCGGATCACCCACTTCCTTAATCATGATAACATCCGGCCAAAAGCTGAAAACCAGCATGGACTCGTCCTTTTCGCCCATTTGCCGCAGTTGCAGCTGCACCATCATGAGCCGGAACTGAATTTCTTCCTGACTTAATCCTTCCCACTCCGCCGGATATTCATAAACGCGGATAACATAATTATCTCTTTTGGGCGTGCCCTCCGGAGGATTTTTACCCGGCCGGATGGAAAGTTTATATTTCACCATAAAATCCCGATCGATCATGAAGCGGTCGAGAGCCTTGATTCCTTCGTTGGAAAAAATTCCGGAAAGAATCGGTTCGTTTTTAAACTTTTCGAATTCACCGCCCAGATCGGTAAGAAAAAGGCCGACGCCTGAACCATCATGCCCCTCTTTCATGACATCAATGGCGCGAATAACTGCCATCGGGGAAAGAGGCTCATTAGAAGTTATGGCAAACAATCGACACATAGATTTTTTCTCCCTTTAACCCAGCTATTAAG
>JBBIHZ010000057.1:0-1287 GCA_037446735.1 Deltaproteobacteria bacterium | reverse complement strand
CACATAATCAACTGCCAAAGCCGTGCCAAATTTTGTATTTTAATACAATTTTGTTTCTATTTTGTTTTTAAGTCTTTATGCTTATTTTCGTCTTTTACAACATTCAGAAAAAGAACAAATTTGTATTTATCAACTTTTTACTAACATTTTTGGGCTATTTACGAGAACCTTTTCTCGTCAAAGAGCCGTTTCGAGCATCCTATCACTTTTTTTTGCGAAACAATTTCGCGTTAATGCCCATTTTGGATATTTTATATTGAATAATTCTTTTGGTTGTACCCAAAGCTTTAGCCGCCTTGGTCTGATTACCGCCTGCTTCTTCCAAGGCCTCAATAATTAAAGCCCTTTCTTGAGCCTCTACCACCGAAGAGAGTTTACTGCGCTCCTTTTTGCCGAGGTCCGACTCCCTGAGTTGCAAAGAAGGCGGCAAATGAACGCAGTCAATGGTATCAGTTTTTGTCAATAACACGGCGCGCTCAACGCAATTTTCCAGTTCACGGACGTTGCCCGGCCATTTATAGGAAAGAAACGATTCAATCGCCGCGGTGGAAATTCGTTTGACATTTTTACTCATTTCTTTGCTGTATTTGAGGACAAAATGGTCGGCCAGGAGAATAACATCGCTTCCCCGGTCGCGCAAAGGCGGCAGATAAATCGGAAAGACATTCAGGCGGTAGAAAAGATCGGCACGGAAGCGGTCAGCCATAATATCCTGTTCCAGGTTACGGTTGGTTGCCGCGATAATCCGCACATTTACATTAATCACGCGCGAAGAGCCCAGAGGCTGAAACTTTTTTTCCTGCAAAACGCGCAAAAGCTTAACCTGCGCGGCGGCGGAGAGTTCTCCCACCTCATCGAGAAAAATCGTGCCGCCATTGGCTTCTTCAAAGCGCCCGCGGCGCGTATGTAAAGCGCCGGTAAAGGCCCCTTTTTCATGGCCAAAAAGCTCGCTTTCAATCAGCGTGTCGGGAATCGCTGCGCAGTTGACCTGAACTAAAGGCCCGCCATGACGGGGCGAGTTTTTATGAATAGCGCGGGCAATCAGTTCTTTGCCGGTGCCGGTTTCACCCGTGATCAAAACAGTTGTATTGGAATCAGCCACTTGCGCCACCAGACCGAAAACTTCCTGCATGGCTTTAGAATGACCGATAACCTCTAGAGATGGCGTGCGGTTTTGGCCGACGATTTTTCTGAGCCTTCTGTTTTCCTCCTCCAGCGCCCGCGTATGCACGGATTTAGCCATTAATTCGGCTACCGAGGAAAGCATTGCCAGTTCTTTATCCAGAT
>JBBIHZ010000056.1:0-9392 GCA_037446735.1 Deltaproteobacteria bacterium | reverse complement strand
ATATCCTTACAATGAAATGTTCAGATAATTGAATAAAATGTGCAAGGTAAATAATTAAAGGAAATTTCACGGAGATTAAAAAGAAGACAATTATTTAATGCAAACGCGTCGGACCTGCACGAAGTCAGTAAAGCCTTTCAGTGATTTTATAATCCCATCCTGTAACAGGGTAGTCATTCCCTGTTCCATCGCTTTGTTGCGCAGTGCTTCTACTGTTTCATGTTTTTGTATCATTCCTTTGATTTCATCTGCCGCGATTAACAATTCATGTAAGCCCATTCTGCCTCTGTACCCGGTGCGTCCGCACATGTCACAACCGACCGGACGATAGAATTTTAAATCGTTGTTATAGCGAATATTTAATTTTTCAAAATATTCCGGTCCGTAATTTTCCACGATTTCCCTGAATTCATCTTTAGAAGGATGATACGGTTCTTTGCATTTATCGCATAAGGTCCGCACAAGACGCTGCGCTAAAATTCCCAGCAGGGCATCGGCGAAATTAAGCGGATCTATACCCATGTCCAAAAGGCGGACGATAGTTTCCGGCGCGCTGTTAGTGTGTAAAGTGCTGAAAACGAGATGCCCGGTAAGCGAAGCCTCCACGCCGATTTTCGCCGTTTCAAAGTCGCGCATTTCGCCGACCATGATAATATCCGGGTCGGCGCGCAGGAAAGAGCGCATTGCCGTTGCAAAATCAAAGCCGATTTTCGGCTGAACCTGCACCTGGCGTAAACCGTATTGTGTGATTTCAACCGGGTCTTCCGCCGTCCAAATTTTTCTGTCCGGACGGTTGATATGCCTCAACACGGCATGCAGCGTTGTTGTTTTTCCTGAGCCAGTTGGCCCCACGCATAAAATCATGCCGTATGGTTTGGAGATGATATTTGTTAGTTCTCCGTAGTTGCGGCTGGACAGAGCCATATTTTCCAGCGGCATTATCTCGCCTTTGGCCAAAATACGCATGACCACGTCTTCCACGCCACCCTGTGTCGGGATAGAAGCGACGCGCAGTTCGACTTCTTCTCCGGTGGGTCTGCGGAATTTTATTTTCCCGTCCTGGGGGAGTCTTTTAACCGTAATGTCCAGATTAGACATGATTTTGATCCTGGAAATCATCGCGGCGCGGTAATTGAAAGGAACGGTCTGATACAGCGAGCAGTCACCGTCCACGCGGAAACGGATTTCCACATTTTTTTTGCCGATATTCGGTTCAATATGAATATCGGAAGCTCCCCGGTTATAGGCGTCGTTGATCATTTTATTCACCAACTGCATGATTACACTGTCCGATTCTGTGATAATTTCATCGGCATCTTCATCAGCGGTAATCATCATTTCTTCATCGTCAAGCCTTCCCAGGATGTCCATGAAGGAATGCTCGGTATCAGCCGTCAGGTAAAAAAGGTTGATGAATTTGATGATATCTTCGCCCAGCGCGACGCTGTAAATTATTTGTTTTGTTTTCAGGAGATTTTCGATCGTGTCTCTTTTTAAGATGTTATTTGGATCATCAACGACAACGTGGATTTTCCCGTCTACCTTTTCCAGCGGCACCCAAAGCTCGCGCCGTAAAAAATCTTTTTTTAAATTTTTAATCAGGTCAGCGGGAATTACAGCCTTATCGCTGTACTCAATAAATCGACAGTGATAGAAGTCTTCGAGCGCCTGGCCTATGTCTTCCTTTGCTATTTTGTATTTTCGCATCAGACAGGCTTCCAGCGGTTCTTTCTGCTCGCGCGCTTCTTCCCATGCCCTATCCAGATCCTCTTCCTTTATTAAATCGTGGTTTATTAAATAATCGAATCGTGTTTTTCGGCGCCGTTCAAAGCGCTGTTGATTGTAAAGCGCCACGCCGAGCACTTCGGCAATCTCGAGAGCGAGGCCTATTTCCTCTTCGGTAAAGCTTCCTTCCGTTCCTTTCTTATTGAGAATCTGTATGACCCCCATGAGCTGGTTATTGTACCAAACGGGAGCGGCCAGTATTTGTTTTGTGCGGAAGCCGGATTTGTTATCCCAGCTTTGATCAAAGCTCAATTGCCGGTCGATAATATTGAGCTCTTCCTTGTTGTAGGCGTCGCTGATATTCACCACGCGGCCCGTGTTGGCCACAAAGCCGGCAATACTCTGGTTGCTGATAGGAACACGAATTTCCTTCAACTGCGTGCCGGCAAGAAACAGAGAGTATATTTCATGGCGTAGGACATCAACGACATAGATTGTTAATGAATGGGCGTTAAAAAGATTGAGAATGCCGTCTTTTAAATCGACAAGAATCTGCTTGATGTTTTGCGCGGCATGAATGCGGTTGGTGATATCCAGAAGCGCCTTGCGCAGGCGCAGCTTTTCTTCCAGAACGGGAGACGCTGAAGCCTGGGCTTTGGTGTGGCCGTTCATATGAACCTTTCTTCAAAAACCGAAAAATTATATGCTGTTATCCTACCAAGGCACTTTGGTAATGTCAATGCGGGTTATTTGACAAAATGATGATATTTGCCAGGAATTACAAATTATCCGGAGGTCACAATTTTGGAAAAATCGGCGATTTTATGAAACATGGCTGATATTTCAGCCAAAAGAGAAAGACGGTTTAACTGAATTTTTTTGTCTTTATCCATGACCATCACATTGTCGAAAAAAGCATCCACGGGAGGACGCAGAAAAGCTAGTTCAGTGAGCGCGCCCAGATAATCATTTTCCCTGATTTTTGCATCAGCTTTTACTTTGATTTTTTCAAATGTGGAAAAAAGATTTTTCTCCGCTTCCGCCTGCAAAAGTTTTTTATCCAGTTGCGGGTTTCCGAATCCTTTGAGGATGTTATCAACTCTCTTGAAAGCGATAGAAATAGGCTCAAAATCGGGATTGTTTCTAAACGTATGCAGAGCTTTTACTTTTTTCTCAAAAGCGATTAAGTCGCTGAAATCAGAGGCCAAAACTGCAGCGACTGTATCGTAGCTGTAGCCCTGGGCGATAAACAGATTTTCCAGACGGCCGGCAAAAAACTGCAGGACATCTTTTTTTATTTCTGCGGCCGGTTTTTTGAAGGTATTTTGAAACAGGCTGAAACTTTCTTCAAACAGGTAATCAAGCGGCAAGGCGTAGCGTTTGGACAGGATGATATTAATGATGCCGATGGCCTGGCGCCTGAGCGCGTAAGGATCGGCGGTTCCGGTGGGGATTAGTCCCACGCCAAAAAAACCGACGATGCTGTCCATCTTATCGGCAATTCCGACTATCGCTCCTTCATCGGTTTGCGGCAGCGCTCCTCCGGCAACAACAGGCAGATAATGTTCATATACGGCTTCGGCTATGGGCGGCTTTTCACCCGCGAGGCGGGCGTATTCGCGGCCGATTATTCCCTGCAGTTCGGAAAATTCTCCCACCATTTGTGTTTCCAGATCCGCTTTGGCCAGAAGCGCCGCGCGGTCAACATTGTCACTGAGGGCGGGATTGATTTTATGCGCAAGTTTCAGCGCCAACTTCCGGAAGCGCATGACTTTTTCATAGGATGTTCCCAAAAGCGTGTGGAAAACAACTTTTTTCAGAGACTCCACGCGCTTTTCCAACGGAATTTTTTTATCTTCTGCAAAAAAGAATTGCGCGTCGGCCAACCGGGCGCGCAAAACGCGTTCATTGCCCCGCGCGATAATGCTTTCTTCGCGTGGTTTCGTGTTGCTCACCGCAATAAAACAGGGCAGCAGTTCCCCTTTTTCATTTGTCACGGGGAAATACTTCTGGTGGGAAATCATCGTGGTGATAATAACTTCTTTGGGAATTTTCAGATACTTTTCATCAAAACCGCCACGGATGACAACCGGATATTCCACGAGAAAAGTGACGGTTTCCAGAAGCTCTTCAGTGTAATAAAGTTTCCCCCCTGTCTGCGCCGCCGCTTTTTGCGCCTCGGTTAAAATGATTTTTTTTCTTTCTTCGTGGTCGGCAATGACGAAATTTTTTCTGGTTTTGTCTAAATAATCATGAAAATTAGAAACGGTAAAAGACGCGGGGCTCATGAAGCGATGTCCGCAGGATACATTCCCCGCGGTAACATTTTCCATTTGCAGGGGGATTACTTTTCCGTCGTAAATGGCCAGAAACCAGTGAATCGGCCGCGCGAAGCGCAAATCATAGTCGGACCAACGCATGGATTTCCTAAACGGAATGGCTAAGACAAGGGATCTGAGGATTTCCGGCAAAAGCTCCTGTGTAGGGCGGCCGGAAACTTCTCTGCGGGCGCCGACGTACTCGCCTTTTTCCGTGGTGATTATCTGCAAAGCTGACGGATCAATACCCAAGCCTTTGGCAAAACCCAGTGCGGCTTTGGTGGGTTTGCCGTTTTCATCGAACGCCGCTTTTTTTGCCGGGCCGATTTTTTCAATCGTCTGATCTTCCTGCTTGCCGGCCAGATCGGCAATGTAAAGAACCAGCCTGCGTGGCGTGGCCAGGCATTTGATGTCGCTACAGGCAATCCGGTTTTCCGCGAATAATTTTTTACTGATTTCTTCCATATCGATGACGGCTTTGGATAAAAAACCCGCGGGGATTTCTTCCGTGCCGATTTCCAAAAGCAGTTCTTTACTCATTTTGTCTCCAGGGCCCGCTTAATCTTTTAAAAGGGGATAATTCATTTCTGCGCGTTGTTTCATGTAAAGCTCCGCGCTAGCGCGCGCCAGGTTACGGACGCGCCCGATATAGCTGGTTCTTTCCGCCACGCTGATCGCGCCGCGCGCGTTCAACAAATTGAATGTATGCGAGCATTTCAGGCAATAATCATAAGCAGGCAGCGCCAGACCTCTTTCGGCGACGCGCAACGCTTCTTTTTCGTACATATCGAATAAACTGCGCAGCATGGGAATATCCGCTATTTCAAAATTGTATGTGGAGAATTCCACTTCGCCTTTATGATGAACATCGCCGTATTTGACTTTTTCCGTCCACTGCAGGTCGTACACATTATTAATGCCCTGGATATACATGGCGATGCGTTCAATGCCGTAGGTAAGTTCCGCGCACACCGGCTTTAGATCGAAACCGCCCACCTGCTGAAAATAGGTAAACTGGGTTATTTCCATGCCGTCAAGCCATACTTCCCAGCCCAGCCCCCAGGCGCCGAGCGTGGGCGATTCCCAGTCGTCCTCGACAAATCGGATATCGTGTTCCAGTGGGTCAATGCCGAAACTTTTTAAAGACTCCAGATACAATTGCTGAATATTAACGGGGGATGGCTTCATGATAACCTGATACTGGTAATAATGCTGCAGGCGGTTCGGGTTTTCGCCGTAGCGGCCGTCGGTGGGACGGCGTGACGGTTGCACATAAGCCACATTCCATGGTTCGGGCCCCAGCGCCCGCAGGCATGTCGCCGGATGAAATGTTCCCGCGCCCACTTCCATGTCATAGGGTTGAGCAATAACGCAGCCCTGCTCATGCCAGTATTTTTCCAGGGCAAAAATCAGTTCCTGAAAGGTCAATCTTTTCCTCCTTGCGGATTTTGTCGGTAGATATGTTCCGTATTGGTAAGAGTTCCCGTGACAAATCCTGCGGCTAACTAGCATGGCCAAGGCAAAAGTGTCAATACGAAAGGGTTAGACAAATAAATAATGTCTTGGAATACAAAAACAACTTATCAGGTATTTCGTAAGCGTTGTTTCTTCAAGTCTTTAAAGTACCTATCTGACGTAGGCGCTATTCTTATTTTCTGCGCAATAATTTTGGATATGCACACACCGAAAAAAGAAAAAATTCTGTAAAATATTAATAATATTGAGTTATTTAGAAAAGCGGGATTATAGAAAAAAATCTTTTTTTTTCTCTCATTTATGTTCAAAATTTAGTAAAAAAAGTAAACTGCAAAAGTGATATCTTTGTAGCAAAAAAAGGAAAAAGAGAGAAGAGGAAAGAAAGGAGGTATCTGTTGTGAAAAATTTCATGAGATTATTTGTTATTATCGCTTTGTTGGCTTTGAGCACGACCGCCTTTGCCCAGATCAGGCCGGGGACTTGGAATATCGGCCCGCTGTTTGGCGTGGGGACGTTTGAAGGTAATCAGGATTTGGATAACGCGCCGGTGGTCGGTATTCGCGGTGGTTATGATTTTACGAAGAATTGGGGTGTGGAAGCAACGGTTAACTGGATTCCGACAAGATATAATTTCGTTGTGCCTCCTGGACAGGACACAAGAGGATATAAAGATGACTCGCACACGAACGTTTACAATTACCGGATTGAAGGAATCTATAATTTTGCCTTGACTTCCATACCACAGTTGGTGCCGTTTTTAGCCGTAGGTGTCGGTGGTCAGACGATTGATTATTGTGGCACGCATCCCGGTGAAAAGGACAGAACCCGTTTCGCTCCTGATTGGGGCGGCGGTCTCAAGTATTTTCTGACCGAGAACTTGGCTATCAGAGGTGATCTGCGTCATGTTATCGCCATCGGCAGCGCTTACAATGACCTGGAAGCCACGTTGGGCATGGCCTTTTATTTTGGCGGCAAGAAGGAAGCGCCCGCGCCTCCTCCTGAACCGGCAAAAGCTGTTTTTGATGAAAAAGTTCGTTTGAATATCGAGTTTGATTTCGATAAGGCGGATATCAGACCTCGCTACCACGATGAATTGAAGAAAGTTGGCGACTTTATGAATAAGTATCCGGATGTTAATATGGCTATTGAAGGTCATACCGACAGCATCGGCACGGAAGAGTATAACCAGCGACTTTCTCAGAGGCGCGTGGATAGCGTAAAGAAATATATTGTTGAAAAATTCAACATTGACGGCAAGCGCATCAAGGCGACAGGTTATGGCGAGAGCAGACCGATCGCGGATAATAAAACGGACGAAGGAAGACAGAAAAACCGCCGCGTGGAAGCCGTATCGATTAAATAACCGAGAATCATCATTTTGCTCATTCAAGAGGCCGCATGCTAACGCATGCGGCCTCTTTTTTTGTTTAATGTGGAGAAATTATTATCAAGACAATAACAGACCGGAAATTGTGAATCAAGGTAAGCCCATTCTTCTGACCTGTTCCATAACTTTCATGGATTTAATTTCCTTGCCAAGCAAATGCGTGATAAAGCCCACAAGCATTTCACGGCATTCCGCGGCTAGGGCGCCGGATAGTCCCACCGTTTTTATTTTGTCTAAGTCCATGGTTTTGCCTAAAAGCAGGGTGCGCACCGCGCCCGGGGAAAGGGGCTGTTCGTATCTTTCCGGCCTGGCGCAGGAAGAGCATTTGATGCCCCCTTCGCGGGGATAGAAGTAATATGCGTTGCCGTTGGTCAGGGGTATTTTGCATTGGGCGCAATGGTCGAGCGCCGGTTCAAATCCCGTAAGCTTCAAAAGACGCAATTCGAAAAAACGCAGCGTTGCGTCCGTTGCTTTTTCTTTGTCCAGCATAAGAAGAAAATCCTGCAGAAGCTCGAATACCCTGGTGTTGATTTTTCCTTCCGGGCTGAAGTTGTCTGTAAGATCTGAAAAATAGGAGGCAATAAGTGTCTTTTCCAGATCCCCCCGTATGTCGGGGTAGTGATCGATGATTTCGCAGGCCTCGATAAAGGCCAGCGTGTCCGTTCGATGGCGGGAAAAAATAATCTTGGTTAAAGAAAACGGTTCAAAGACGTTGGCAAAGCGTTTTTTGCTGCGCTTGGCGCCTTTGGCGATACCCCTTAATTTGCCGAATTCGCTGCTGTAGAAAGTTACAATCAGATCCGATTCCGAATAATTCAGGCGGCGCAGAATAAAGGCATCGGTTTTAAATCTTTCCCTGATCATAATTTAAATGATGGCGCGCAATATTTTATCTCCCCGCCGACGATAGTGAGCACGGCGCGTCCCTGTAGAGAACGGCCGTCAAACGGCGAGTTTTTGCCGCGGGAGCGAAAATCTTTGACATTGACCGCCCATTGCACCTGCGGGTCGATAACGGTGATATCCGCATCCGCGCCGGGGGCAAGCGTTCCTTTGGAAAGATTCAGGATGCGCGCCGGATTTGCGCTCATTTTTTCCACTAATTTCTCCCAGGTGAGCACGCGTTCTTCTACCAGCACAAGGGACAAGCCCAGGGAGGTTTCCAGACCGCTGATCCCGTTTGCAGCGTATTCAAATTCCACTTCTTTGTCCGTGCGGGCATGTGGAGCGTGATCGCAGGCAATAGCGTCAATTGTTCCATCGGCAAGGCCTTCTTTGATGGCGATGATGTCACTTTTACTTCTTAAAGGCGGATTGACTTTCAAGTTTGTATCGTAATTCTGCAATGACTCATCGGTCAGCGTAAAGTAATGGGGAGCAGTTTCCGCCGTGATTTTAATTTTTCTCTTTTTTGCTTCACGAATCAGGCGCACCGCGCCGGTCGTGCTGACATGCGCGATATGCACTTTGGTGTTTGTGTATTCGGCAATTAATATGTCACGCGCGATCATTGCTTCTTCTGCCAGGGAAGGAATGCCGCGCAGACCCAGGATAGTGGAGTAATATCCTTCATGCATCAACCCACCGGCGGAAAGGTTTGTATCCTCGCAGTGTTGAATTATCGGTAACTCCAAAGAGTGCGCGTATTCCAGAGCCCGGCGCATTAACGCCGCATCTATGAGAGGCCTCCCGTCATCGGAAAGTGCCGCAATGCCGGCGTCTTTCATGTCCCAGAATTCCGTGAGAATTTTTCCCTCCGCGCCTATACTGATGGCACCGATCGGGTAAACATTGGCCAGATTCGCCTCAGCGGCTTTGCGGCGGATGAATTCGGTGATCGAACGGTTATCGTTTATGGGCTTGGTGTTGGGCATGCAGGCGATGGACGTAAATCCTCCGGCCACGGCGGCAGCGCAGCCCGAGGCGATAGTTTCCTTGTATTCGAAGCCCGGCTCGCGCAGATGAACATGCATATCAATCAAACCGGGCGTGATGACCATATTCGTCACATCAACTGATTTTATTTTTTCTTGGCCTTTGCCGGCCGTGCCTGTATCGGCGCCAAGGGCGGCAATTTTGCCGTTTTGAATTAGGACATCCGTCACCGCGTCTATATTTTGCGCCGGATCAATGACTCTTGCGCCTTTTAAAATTAAATTCATTCGTGACCTCCGCCCAAAAGGTACAAAAGAGCCATGCGCACAGCCACGCCGTTATTAACCTGATCAAGAATCACTGAATAGGAAGGATCGTCGGCGATGTCCGGAGAGATTTCCACGCCGCGGTTGATAGGTCCGGGATGCATGACGATAACATCCTTTTTGGCTAGGCCAATATTGTTCCGATTGAGGCAATAGCGCTGCGAATATTCACGCAACGAGGGGAAAATATTTTGTTTTTCTCTTTCGAGTTGGATGCGCAGCATCATAATTACATCAGCGTCGCCAATCGCCCCCTCGATCTTATTAAAAACTTTCACGTCCATC
>JBBIHZ010000055.1:6231-9522 GCA_037446735.1 Deltaproteobacteria bacterium | reverse complement strand
AATCTATGATTTCATGTTATAAGGAGACGGCTTAATGGCCCTAACCAATAGCTGATGACCATAATCAGTTAAAAAAATTGTTTCATCAATGAGCTTTCTGAAAGGGCGTAATACATTTAAACCAAGTGACAGTTCTTTCTCGGGATGATAAAGTTTTCGTTTTAGGTTAAAACTCCTAGTATGGATTTGAACATGCGAAAAACCAGCCTGTATTAGTAAGCGCCTTATTGTATGAGGGTTAAATAAAATTATATGATCTGTTCCGTTTAAATATATCCATTGTGGTCCATTGATTACCATGGAAAGAGATGCAAAGTTAGTGGTGGACAATTCCAAAAGACCGCCCGGACGTAGAGACCTGAAAATTTTTTCCACAACGCTACGGGGAGAGGTTAAATGTTCGATAACATTGAAAAAACGTATAACATCAAAATAATTTTCTTCTGATTCAAACTCTTCGGCTGTAGTTGCTATTATATGAATTGAGGCTATTTTTTTTAAACAACTCAACGCCGTAGAATTAACTTCTACGGCCCAAGTTTGCCAACCTGACTCAGCAGCTGCATTAATATAATCGCCACGACCGGGGCCGATGTCCATGAATCTGTTTAATTTGCGCCAAGGTTCAATTTCATTCACTGCCCTCGTTAGACGTTTCTTTTGGAGGACAGTTAATTGTTTTCCTACCATTGTTCCCGTGCCGTAACTATTCTGTATTTCCGAATGACGTTTGAGTCTCGGGCTAACGTAAACAAGCCCGCAGTTCGTGCAACGGCAGTGAGGAAATCCTTCCTTAACGAAAAGAACTTGACGGTTCTTTTCACCGCAGAGATCACAATCAACTTCGACCGTTTCTTCCTCAATCTCCTGAGGTAAAAAAACTTTGATGCGTCCATTACTAATCATAAGATTATTCTCCATAAAAAATGGTAATAATTTTCTTTTTAGTGCCAAGTATATGAAAAGATGAATTACATATCAAGAAGATTGTGGTTACAAGATATATTGGTTGTAAATCAAGACCAATTTCAGGATGGTAAAAAGGAACTTACTTGTTGTTTAAGCCTGTTTTCAGGTAGGCCTATCCGCTATATCTTGTTTAGATATTTTTCATGACTTTAGGATTAAGAGTGATCATGCCAGAAGTATTAGGGAACCAGCGTAGGCGCGCCGTAAGGTCTAAGAGAAAGATTAAAATAATATGATTCCCAATTCTCGCTCTGTCCCTTCGATAAATCCATTGCGCTAATATCTTCAATATGTTAGATAACTCGCCGATTATTTAAATGTTTTGGAGCGCCGGATCATGAAATACGAGCCGCAGAAGATCGAAGAGAAGTGGCAGAAAAAATGGGAAAAAGAAAAAACTTTTAAAGTAACCGAAGACAAAAGCAAACCGAAATACTATCTGCTGGAGATGTTCCCCTACCCTTCCGGCAAAATCCATATCGGACATGTCCGCAATTACACCATCGGCGATGTTGTCGCCCGTTACAAGCGCATGAAAGGTTACAATGTTTTGCACCCCATGGGCTGGGACGCCTTTGGCCTTCCCGCGGAAAACGCGGCTATCGAACACAAAATTCATCCCGCGAAGTGGACCAACGAAAACATCGAACACATGAAAAAACAGCTCAAGCGCATGGGTTTCAGCTACGATTGGGATAGAGAAGTATCCACCTGCGAGCCGAAATATTACCGCTGGGAACAATTGTTTTTTCTGTGGATGTATGAAAAAGGCCTGGCCTATAAAAAACGCTCCACCGTTAATTACTGCAGCAAATGCGATACGGTGCTCGCCAACGAACAGGTGGAATCAGGGCTTTGCTGGCGCTGTTCCACGGAAGTAACCGAAAAAACTCTGGATCAATGGTTTTTTAAAATTACTGATTACGTCGAGGAACTTCTGGAGTATTGCGATAAACTTCCCGGCTGGCCGGAAAAAGTGCTCACCATGCAAAAAAACTGGATCGGCAAAAGCTACGGCTGCGAAGTGGATTTTCCGTTGGTGGGCAAACCCGGCGCCATCAAAGTTTTCACCACTCGCCAGGACACGCTCTTCGGCGCCACCTTTATGCTGATTGCCGCGGAACATCCGATGGTGATGGAACTGGCCAAAGGCAGATCATGTGAAAAAGATGTCGCTGGATTTGTCGAAAAAGTAAAGAAACAAGACAAGCTGATGCGCACCTCCGAGTATTACGAAAAGGAAGGAATGTTTCTCGAAACTTACTGCGAAAACCCTCTGACCGGCAAACAGATGCCTATTTACGCCGCCAACTTTGTTCTGTCCGATTACGGCACGGGCTGTGTCATGGCCGTGCCCACGCATGACCAGCGCGACTTTGAATTCGCCAAAAAATTCAACCTGCCGCTGATTGTCGTAATTCAACCCAAGGACAAAAAACTTGACGCGGCTACAATGACCGAGGCCTACGTGGATGAAGGAATCCTGGTAAATTCCGGCCAGTTCAACGGCATAGAAAACACAAAAGTGCTTGAAGCCATCGCCGATTTTCTGGAAGCGCAAGGCAAAGGAAAGCGCACCATCCAGTACCGGCTGCGCGACTGGGGAATTTCCCGTCAGCGCTACTGGGGCGCGCCCATTCCCATGATTAACTGCGACAAATGCGGCATCGTTCCCGTGCCGGAGAGTGACCTGCCCGTAATTCTGCCGGAAAAAGTAAAATTAAGTTCTGAAGGCGGTTCGCCGCTGGCGTCGCTCAAAGATTTTGCGGAAACGAAATGCCCTAAATGTGGCGAAAAAGCAAAAAGAGAGACGGACACCATGGATACCTTTGTGGAATCTTCCTGGTATTTCGACCGCTTCTGCTGCCCGGATTTCGATACCAAGCCCGGGCTGGACAGAAAGAAACTTGACTACTGGATGCCGGTGGATCAGTACATCGGCGGCGTGGAACACGCCATTCTGCATCTGCTTTACGCCCGTTTTTACACCAAGATGCTGCGCGACTTCGGCGTGATCGGCGTGGACGAACCTTTCACCAATCTGCTCACGCAGGGCATGGTATGCAAAGAAACGATGAAGTGTTCCGAACACGGCTATCTTTTCCCCGACCAGGCGGCTGAAGGGAAATGCCTCCTCTGCCAGAAAGAAGTCATTGTCGGCAAAACGGAAAAAATGTCCAAATCGCTAAAAAACGTTATCGACCCGGATTACCTGATCAATACATACGGCGCGGACACCGCGCGCATTTTCTGCCTTTTTGCCGCCCCGCCGGAAAAAGATCTCGAATGGAGCGACCAGGGCGTGGAAGGATCTTTTCGTTT
>JBBIHZ010000055.1:0-6198 GCA_037446735.1 Deltaproteobacteria bacterium | reverse complement strand
GAAGATATTAAAAAAGTCTCGTTGCCGGAGGCCGGCATTCAACCAGACGGCGAATGGAAAAATCTGCGGCGTAAAACGCATCAGACTATCCGCAAGGTAACCGTGGACATTGAAGACCGTTTCCATTTTAATACGGCCATCAGCGCCGTCATGGAGCTGGTGAACGCCGTTTACCTAGTGGCGCGGCCCGCGAAAAACGACACGAAAAATCTCTCGATAATCCGCGAAGCGCTGGAAGCGGCGGTGGTGCTCCTGGCACCGATTGTGCCGCATATCGCTGAAGAGCTCTGGCAGACGCTCGACCATAAAACTGCCGTTGTTGACGCGCCATGGCCAAAATATGACGAAGCAATCGCCAGCAAAGATGAATTAACCGTGGTTATTCAGATTAACGGCAAGCTGCGCAGCCGCATCACCGTGCCCGCGGGAGAAGATCCCGAAAAAATAAAAGCGGACGCGCTGGCGGACGAGAAAATAAAGGCAATGCTCAAAGACGTCGCCGTGAAAAAAGTTATCTATGTTCCCAACAAACTGGTCAACATTGTTGCCCAATAAAAGGTGTGCTTATGAAAAAAACGAATTGCAGAAAATATCCGGCGATAACCGCCATTTGTCTGGTTTTTCTTCTGACCATCGGCTGCGGCTACAAGTTTTCTCCACAGGGAGAATACGTTGATAAACGCATTCAAAAGGTTTACGTGGAACAATTCGGCAACAAAACAGCGCAGGCAGAAATCGAGAATTTCGTGCGCACGGCTTTCATTAATCACTTCATCCAGTACAGCCGCTTCAAGATTGTGGGCGGCGTGGAGGAAGCCGACGCGACAGTAAAGGGAACAATCATTCATTATAATACCCGCGCCCTTTCCTATCACCCCAATAAACTGGTCGCCGAAGAAAGAGCGACGCTGACACTGGAAATCATTTTCCGCGAAAAGGAAAGCGGCAAGGTTCTCTGGAGCGCAAAGGGCATAAAAGGGGACAAGGAATACAAACTGGTTGATGATATCAATCTGATGCCGCCCGCCCGGAAAAACGCCCTGATAAAGCTCGCCAATGACGTGGCGGAAAGAGCCGTAAACCTGATGCTGGCGGGATTTTAACCGAATTTCCCTATAAGTATAATGATGCCTTCAGCCGCAAAATTTGGGCGCTTCTACCTTCTAACCGCAAACGATGAAAAAGAAGCGCTGAATTACTGGCCGTCATCTGACAAAAAAATATCGGCGATCAGCCGGGTCGTCCCTTTTATTCAAAAATCCACCCGGCGTTTTCTCTTTATTATCGATTCACAAAAGGAAATCGGCATCAAAGCCGCGGCGCTGAAGCGCCTGCTGGCTTGCGCGGCAAAAGAAAAAGCCGGCATCGTTTATTCCAGTTTCTATGAAAAGAAGGGCTCAAAACTAACCCCTCATCCACTAATCGCTTATCAAAGGGGCTCTATTCGCGATGATTTTAATTTCGGCCCCTTATTTGTTTTTTCATTATCCGCTTTAATCAGCGCCACAAATAAATATGGACTGCCGCCCTCAAACGCGGATTCCGCGTTATACGATTTGCGCCTCAAAGTATCCCTTGATTATCCGATTATCCATATCAGAAAATTCTTCTACGCGGCGGGCGATAAAACAATAAGCATGGCAAAAAGCAAATCGCACATAGAAAAGCATTTTGCCTATACCGCCGCGGAAAATCTGGCGCGGCAAAAAAAACTGGAAATTATCGCCACCAACTATCTCCGTTTACGCGGCGCCTTCCTGAAAACGCCGAAAAAAAGAGCGGAAGCGCCAAGTAACCAGTTTCCCGTGGAGGCAAGCGTCATTATCCCCGTGCTCAACCGCAGGAAAACCGTTCCCGACGCGCTGAAAAGCGCGCTGGCTCAAAAAACCGATTTTGATTTTAATATTATCGTCGTCGATAACCACTCCACCGACGGCACAACAGCTTTGCTTACGAAACTGGCCGCAAAAAACAATAAAATCAGGCACATCATACCCCGGAGATGCGACTTGGGCATCGGCGGCTGCTGGAATGAAGCTATCAAATCAAAACATTGTGGGCGCTATGCGGTGCAACTGGATTCCGACGATCTCTACCAATCATCAAAAACTCTGCAAAATATTGTCGATACGCTAAGGCAAGGAAAGTACGCGATGGTTGTGGGATCTTATACTATCGTCAACAGACAACTGAAAAAAATACCACCGGGCCTGATCGCTCATAAAGAATGGACAAAAATCAACGGCCACAATAACCTGCTGCGCGTGGCGGGCATGGGCGCGCCCCGCGCCTTTAACACTTCAATCATCCGTAAAATCGGCTTCCCCAATGTCAGTTACGGCGAAGATTACGCCGTGGCGCTGCGCATATCGCGTGAATACAAAATCGGCCGAATCTATGAAAGCATTTATCTGTGCCGGCGCTGGGGCGGCAACACTGATGCCGCTCTATCTGCCGAAAAACAAAACCGCAATGATTTTTATAAAGATACGCTGCGCACGAAAGAAATCGCCGCGCGGATATCTTTAAACAAAGAATCCCGCGCGCTCGAAGAAAAGATTTTCGCCAGCTGGCCGAACAGACAATCATTGGCGTCATTATGCCGCAAACTCCAAGATGAACAAAAAAGCAACTGGCCGATGCTTGCTGATTCGTTACGCGAACTGGAAAACGTCCGCACGCGTTTACTTGATTGCAGCGGCATGAAAGTCGCGCTGCAATTCAATCCCGCGCGCGCGGTCAGTTCCGGCGCCGCCGTTGACGCAATTTCCATAAAAAACAGGCCCTGTTTTTTGTGCGCGCCCAATCTGCCTGACGGACAAAAAGCGATTCTCTATCGTGATAATTATCTGATTCTTTGTAATCCCGCGCCCATTTTCAAAAATCATTTTACCTTATCCCATATCCATCACCGGCCGCAGGAAATTAATGCCTCTTTAAAAGACCTGCTGATGTTTGCCAAAGATTTATCTGATGAGTATTTCGTCTTTTACAATGGGCCGGCCTGCGGCGCATCCGCTCCTGATCATCTGCACTTTCAGGCCGTGTCGAATAATTCCCTGCCTTTTATGCAAGAGCTTTACAACTCTTCACCTTCAGCAGAAAAGGCCGGATTTAACTATTACGCAGACAGACAATTTGGGCGCGCCGCTTTCATTCTCTCCGGAAATAAAATAAGCTCAATCGTTGATCGTTTCAACCGCCTGATAAAAATCGCGCAAGAAGTGATGGCAACCAAATCCGAACCGATGGTAAATGTGCTTTGTTCCTATGAAAATAATATTTGGCGTCTCATTATATTTTTACGCCAAAAACATCGTCCGGAAGCTTTCTTTCTGGAAGGCGAAAAAAGAGTTTTTATTTCTCCGGGCGCGATAGACATGGCCGGCGTAATTATCACGCCGAGAGAAGTTGATTTTCAAAATCTGGATTGTGAAACGATCGCGGATATTTACCGGGAGGTCTCGCTGCCGGACGAAAAAATCCGGCAAATACTGGATAAGTTATGAATGATGAATCCGATGTGATTATCGACAGCGATTATGGCTTTGCCGAGGCCCTGGCAGGCACCAACGCGCCGTTGGAGATAGTCGACAGGCTTTCCCTGCTGGATGTCTGTTATTTTTCTTTTGACGGCATCAAGCATCAGGGGCAGATAATTATCGATAACACCCTTGAAGACGATATTGCTGATATTTTCTTGCTGATCGAAAAGCTGAAATTTCCTGTCGGAAAAGTCATTCCGATTTGCGCCTACGCCTGGCACGATGGAGATTCCATGGCGGATAATAATTCCTCCTCTTTTAATTTCCGCCTGATTGAAGGAACGAATAAACTGTCTCTGCATTCGCTGGGACGCGCGGTGGATATTAATCCGGTGCAAAACCCTGCTATTTATCCCAGCGGCGTTGTCGCTCCGGCGGGGGCTGTTTACGATCCGAAAAAAGCAGGAGCTTTAACCGCGGGACATCCTGTCGTGAAAGAATTTTTAAAACGCGGCTGGCGCTGGGGCGGCAATTTCGAACAGCCGAAGGATTATCACCATTTTGAAAAAATTTAACAACGTGAAGCGTGAATCACAAAAAAGCGAAGCGCTTATTTACTTGACTAAAATATTATGTTGTTCTAGTTTATATCCAAAATGCTGATATTACTGATGTTTCATATCGGCATCAAGCAAGATAGAGGAAGAGCAATGGCTACGCGTAATCAAACACTGAAATTAATAAAAAATAATTACCAATACCTATCCGATGAATTCGGAGTTGATAAAATAGGCATTTTTGGCTCTGTGGCCAAAGAAACGGACGTTGAAAACAGTGATGTAGACATCATCGTTGAATTTAAAAAACCTATCGGTTTAAAATTCATAGACCTTGCTGATTATCTGGAAAACCTTCTCCAGAGGCGTGTTGACATATTAACGCAGGAAGGCATTGACAATATTCGAATAAAAAATGTTTCCGACGATATAAAAAGGAGCATTATCTATGTCTAAGAGAAGCGATCTTGATCTGATGCAAGATATTTCCGAAAGCATCGAAAGAATCGTTTCTTATACTCAGAATATGGGTTATGACCATTTTAAGCGTGACTCCAAAACGCAGGACGCTGTTCTCAGAAATATTGAAATACTTGGAGAAGCTGTAAAATCACTTTCAGATAAGATCTGATCACAAAACAGCCAGATACCATGGAAAAATATTGCCGGCACAAGGGACAAATTAATACATGATTATTTTGGTGTTAATATCGACGTTGTATGGAATATTGTCAAACATGAAATTCCCGATCTTCATTCAAAAATTAAAAGCATCATTAATGGTCTCAAATAAATTTTGAACCGTACCAAAAGGAATAATGCTATAAGGGCCTGGCAATGATTACACCGGCATAGCTTTTGTTGGATTTCAGGTAAGCGGCAAGAGTCTTTTTAGAAACAACCACAGCGCCTTCTTTGCTGGAGGCGTGCAGCAAGTAAAGTTTTTTTCCCTGCCAGAGAGCGAAACCGACATGCGCCACGTCCAGGCCTTCCCTCGCGGACGCAAAAGCGACAATATCGCCGTTTTTTATTTTCTTCCGGCAGACGTTGAATTTTCGTTTATCAATTACGCTGAACGCGCGGCGCGAGAGATTCCTTTCCACAGTGAGCATTTTCTGCCGCTGTTTCTTGTTTTGCAAGGCGCAATAATGATTAATATTTTTTGTCATGAAATCAATTTTCCTGCGCCGCGGCCTGCCTCCCAGCTTTCCGGTAATATCCTCAAGAATCTTCTTTTTTTCATTATCATGGAGCCAGTCGGCAAAATAATGCAGGCGCGAGGAATAACCGTCAATAACACCCTTGCGGTAGCGGATTAATTTCAACTGGCGCAGGTATTCCCGGGGCGACTTTTTCCCCGAGGCAAACCAGCGCGCGAGCGCCAGCATGGTTTCCACATAAGTAAAGCAATCATACTGGCGGAAATTAACAATCAGCTTTTCCCTGCCCGATCCCTCCAGGGTCGCTTCTTTATAAGGCGCGCCGAGAAAAGAAAGGGCGATTCCGGCCAGCAAATCGCCAAAATATCTTTTTTCTTCAAGAGTATTTTCTTTTTTTTTCATAAAGATCACTTAATTTATTTACAGGATCAAAATAGCAATGAACTCGTCATTCCGGCGCAAGCGGGAATCCAGATATTATCTTGTCACTATGCCCTGCGGGTGAATGCGAAAACCAACAGATAATATTAAAAATCCTGGATTCCCCCGTATCAAGTACGGGGCAGGATCTTCGTCGCGCTTCGCTTGCCCGGAATGACAAACCAGAAGCGCAATAATATTTTACTATTTGTAAATTATTCTTCTCCCGAATGCAAACAAAAAAGTATCGCAAGCGTTGACAATTAAGAAAATAATTTATAGTAATGGGCAGCAGTCATTGCGAGCCCCGATTTTTCGGGGCGTGGCAATCTCCATTAGGTAAATTAAAGACAAGATGGCTTCGTCGTAATACTCTTCGCCATGACATACTGTGCTAATAACACAAAGGAGAAACGCGTTATGCCTCTGATCCAGGCGGGAGATATCAGGCTAAATTATGCCGAACACGGCAGCGGTGATAATATCATTGTATTCATTCACGGATTTTTGAGCTGCGCGCGGTGGATGGATTTAGTCTGGCTGCGTCTGCCGAAAAATTTACATGTCTTTGCCCTC